>CAUTZW010000008.1:0-52211 GCA_963543045.1 uncultured Treponema sp. | reverse complement strand
GCGGAGTTTGCCGATAGACAGACGAGCAACAGACGGGAAAGCCTAGTGAAGTCGGCCACATCTTGTTTCCCCGTCCGCAGCCTTATTCCGTAAAATGTACGGTGCATTTGATGGGCAGATGATCCGACCACCCGCTTGCGGCGGATAGTTTATAGGCGCGAGGGATGCCGCGTTCATTCGCCCACTCGCCGCCGGTCAGGGGCTCAAAACCGCTGACGGAGATGGCGTCGGCATAAAAGAAGGCGTCGATGCGCTCCCAGCGGCCTTCATAGTAGTAGGATCCGAACGGATACGGCTTTTGCTCAGGCGGCCAAGCGCTTGCAACGGCGACGGACGAGCGGCCTTTACGCAGGCAAACCGTTCCGTCGGGTTCCTGAACAAATTCGCTCATATCGCGGTTAAAATCTCCGCAGGCAAGGAGGGCGGCCTCCCCGCTTTGTGCCCGCCGTTCAAAGAGGCCTGCAAGGAGCGCTTCCTGCCGGTTGCGCCACACTTCGCTTTTTTCCGCACCGCCGAACTTCGATTTCCAATGATTGACAAAAATCGTCAGCGCCCGCCCGTCGATATCCGCGCGCACTTCCATAATCGGGCGCATAGACGGCATACGGGCGTCTTCCGTGCGAACATCGAGCGTATGGAGCTTGAGCGCCGACAGCGGAAAGCGGGAGAGCACGGCGCACCCGATCGCCGAACCGTTGTCCTTTGCAAAACTTGCGTATAGGCGATTTTGCACAAGGTTCCAACTCCGTTCCGCCAAACAGTTTGAAATATCATACAAAATCTTTTCGTTTTCTACTTCTTCAAACACGTACAAATCCGCATTCGTCTGCTTTATGAAGCGGCAAAGCCGTTCAAGCCGGGCACGGTAAGTCTCCTCATTCCATTTTGCGTTTTTCCGATAGGACGGATATTCGATTCCGTCATAATTTCCGTCAAAAAACGTTTGTAAATTCCAATTTATGACGGTAACCCCGCCGGAGCCGGATCCCTGCGCGCATCCCAAACTGATAAAGGCCGCAAAAAGCGCGGCGGCAAAAAATCTTTTCATAGTTCGACTTATATATAGCACGTTCGGTTTGAAAAAGGAATGAATTGCAAAAGAAAAGCGCAAGAGATGCGGGCGCACGCGGAGGGCAAAGCGCATAAGCGACCGCCGCAAAGCCGTCCCCTTCCTATAAAAAAGAATCGACGGTATAATCGGAAGCGTGAAGCGTTCCCACTTTTTTTTCCGCATTTCCAATATCAGTGCGCTCCTTTTCATCGGGCTATTGGCAGCCTGTACCGGCTCGCATACGAGCGATACCGCGTTTTTCGACAAAGAAACGCTGCGCGATATTTCGATGGGGCGCGAAAAGGGGACGGTTTGGACGCGGGAACTTGAAAGCGTCCGGCTTGTCCGCGCTATTTCCGAGCTGCCGCAGGTAAGCAAGGAGATTCCGCTTGAGCCGCTCGTTGTTACCGTCGCTGATACCGGTAAAGCCCTCGCCTATCCGGAGCTTGCAGGATTCGGCAGCCTCGACACAGGGAGCCTCTCTCCCGATCTCCTTCACTTTCTTGATTCCTTTTGCAATACCGTCAGTCTTTGGGACATTCCCTCCGAAAATCTGTCCGACACCGCATTATTTTCTATCATATTGTTCCGGCATGACATTCTCGAAGGATGGCGTTCGGCATTTGATGCGGACTTTCCGATTCAAATGCATTCGGAAGCGGCAAAAGAGTCGGCTGCACAAGCGGACGAGCCGCGCGAAACGGCGGCGGATGCAACGCAAAAGAAGGACGGGCACGCAAAGGAAAAAGCGCCTCCTCCCGTAAAAAGGCCGAAGGTATTTACGTCCGCCCTCTACGGCGCGCCGTTTATCGAAGCGGATAAGATTGCCGTTCCCATCCGCTTTTATGCAGAGGCCGGATATGTGGACACGGAGCTGTTCATCAGTACGGGCGCCGCGAGCCCTCCGGCGGAAGGAGAGCGGAAAACGAGTGCGGCGGCGGCACAAAATCCTGTGGACAAGGAAACTGCAAACGATCACAAGCCTGAAGAAACGGAAAAACCTGCAAAACGCCCGGCGGCCGAGAAAAAAGACGGCAAAGCGGATGCGGCTACGGAAAAAGAAACGGACGCAGGCGGCGGCGCGCCTTCCGACGGTGCGAAAAAAGAGGCAGCCGGCAAGACGGGTGCGCAGACTTCCGGAGACTTTAAAATCAATCAGATTCAAATTATGCGCTGGGGGAAAAACGGCAAATGACAAACGATGCTCTGACGGGAATTGAGCGGGAACTTGTGCTCCGCTATCTTATTGACGGCAATGTGCCGGTAACGGTAACGTGCGCGGACAGGGAGCGGCCGGCAACTGGCAACGAAGAGGTGCGCCCGCTTTTATCGGAAATTTTTCCGATTGCGCTGAAGGCCGAACACATTTCGGTATTGAAGGAAGGCATTATCTTGCTGTCCAACCCCCCGGAATCCGTCAGGGAATTTGAAGGGCGGAACGTTCGCGTCGAGTTTTATTTCAACCGCGTCGGTTTGTATTTCATTTCCGAAATGAAAAAGCTCAAAACGGGAGCTGCGCTCGTCATTCCTGCGGCAATATACCGGATTCAGGATGTGGAGATGGAATACAAATACGATTTTTCCGCCATCCTGTATTATTCGGTCAGCGCCGGAAAAGACGTGCATTTCAAATGCGTGCCGGTGCCCGGCTTCAAACTCTTTTCCCGTCCGGTGTGGGCGGACATTAAGCTTGAGCGGCAGCCGGCGGCAAAGGCGTATCTTGAGCAATTTATCGCCGCCGACCGGAACGAAGAGCGGCAAAGCGGCAGCCTGCACCTCATAAGCGTGTGCCGCTATTTTGCGGAGGAGCGGCCGTATGCGGTGTCGGCGCTGCAAGAACGCGTGCAGCCCTTTGAAATGCTCTTCTTAAATCACGAACGCATTGTCATCGGCATCAGCAGCACGCCGCCGATGGAATTGCAAACCGGAGCGGAATACGCGCTCAAAATGTCCTTTTCAATCAAAGACGCTTCCGCCGTCACGCGCGATATCTACGCAACGTGCAGCGTGCGCACGGTCTATCAATCCGACCGCGCTCCGGTTAAAGCCGTCGACTGTCTTTTTACCTCGATTCAAAAAGAGGACGTCCGCTTTTTATATGAAAAAATGGAAGGCCGCGCGGCAGATTATCCGGAAGCCTAGCTGCGCTGGAACAAAAGGCGCCGCTCGGTACGCAGGCAGCTGAACCTCCCGCCGTGCAGGGCGCTTGCAGGACTTTACCGCTTCCCCAAATGCTTCCATTTTCCGCTTTGCAGCAAAAAAAGCTCGAATTGTTTTTCGATGTCGGCAATTCCCGCCGAAAGAAGCGGGGCATCGTGCGCCTTTGCCGCCTTACCGAGCGCATCTGCGATTTTCATCAGCCTCCCTGCCGAAAGCGCAGCGGAACTCCCCTTGATGGTGTGCGCGGCTCTATCGATCCGCTTAAAGTCCCCCGCAGAAAGCGCATCCTTTGCATCGGCGATGAGCGCCTGCGTCTGCGCCGCGTAATCCGACAGAATTTGCTCGCCGAGCGCGCGGTCGCCGCCGATGGTGTCTTCAAAATCCGCCGTATCCCACAGCTCCGTATCCGATGCCATCTCCGACGTCATCAGCACGATTTGCGGAGCCGACGGCAGCTCCATAACCGGCAGCCATCTGTCGAGCAGGAGCTTTACGCTTTCCCGCTTAAAGGGCTTTGTGAGAATGTCGTTCATTCCGATTTTTTGATACTTGAAAAAATTATTTTCGTCATTTGCCGTGCAAGCGATAATGACGCCCGGATAGCGGTTTTTCCGCAGCTGTTCGGCCGCTTCGATTCCGTTCATCACCGGCATTTGAATATCCATAAAAATCATCCGCACCGAAGGATTTTCCCGTATGCAGCGCAGTGCTTCTTCCCCGTTTTCCGCCTGAAACACGGCGCAGCCGCATTTTTCCAAAAAGGCGGAAAGGATACGCCGGTTGACCGGATGATCTTCAACCACGAGAACCGGCGTGTCTTCCGGAATACCGGCGGCATTTTGCGGCAGCGGAGATTCCTGCATGTCGGAAAGGGATGCGGATACGGCGCATTCTGCCGAAGGAGCCGCCCCGTGCAGCATCTGCCTGAGGTTTTCAAAACGTACCGGCTTATACAGGTAGCCTTTAAACCAGTCGAGGCACTTCATTTTCGCCTCGCTTCCCATCTTTCCTTCCGGCACGAGCATGTACAGCGCAATACTCCGCAGCGCAGGCGTGTTTTTTATTTCGCTTGCGAGCTTCCAACCGTCCATCACCGGCATTTGCATATCGATAAAGACAATATCGACCGGCATTCCGATTTTTTCCGCGTACACGAGCTTTAAAAGCGCGTCTTCCGGATGATTCGACGTTTGCACGCACCGCAATCCCGCCGCATTGAGCATGTTTTTAATGCTGTTCGCCGCAAGCGGGCTGTCGTCGACGATCAATATGCGCGTTTGCGCCAGAATCGGGAGCGCATACGTCTTTTGCGCCGGCGCAAAGGGATTGCCGAAGGGCATCGTAAACCAAAAGACGGAACCGCCGTAGGGATTGGAATCAACGCCGATTTCCCCGCCCATCGCGCTCACGATTGCGCGGCAGATTGCAAGGCCGAGCCCCGTTCCGCCGTATTTCCGCGCCGTCGAAGAATCCGCCTGATAATACGTATTGAACAGCTTTTCGCGCTTGCTTTTGGGAATGCCGATGCCGCTGTCCGTAATTTTAAACAGCAGCCAATCGTCCTTGCATTGCGACAGTTCGATGTGAATGTAGCCGTGCTGTGTGAATTTAACCGCATTCTTCAACAGGTTGATGAGCACCTGCTGCGTGCGCGTCGGATCGCCCATAATGAGCGGCGGCAGCGAATAGTCGATGTCGGTAATTATTTCAAGATTTTTATTAAAGGCCTCAATGCTGATGAGGCGCACCGTTTTTTCCGTCAGCGACTGAATATCGAAGGCGATGCTTTCGATGGTCATGCGGTGCGACTTGAGTTTTGACAAATCAAGGAAGTCGTTGATCAGATTGAGCAAAATGTCCGAACCAAGCCGGATTTGATTGACGTACTCAAGCTGTTCGCTGTCAAGGTCGGTGTCGGAAAGGAGATCGAGCGTTCCGATGATGGTCTGCACCGGCGTCCGGATTTCGTGAACGGCATTCGCAATGAAGATGTCGTTCGATAGTTCCGGCGGACTATCCGGCTGCATTGATGAGCTCCAACGCCTTTTCCACCAGCAGCGCCGGCTTCTGCGGCTTGATAAAATAGTGCTTCGCCCCGCACGAGAGCGCCTGCATCACCATTTCCCGCTGTAAGCCCTGCGAATACACGATGACCGGAGGAGATGCCGTCAGCGTTTTCAGCCGCTTAAGCGTATCGAATCCCGATATGCCGGGCATCATAATGTCGAGAATGATGACGTTGTAGGTGTGGCGGTTATAGTCGGAGAGAAACTGCGTCCCCGTCGCATAGCAAATGCACTCAAAGTTTGCCGCGCGGAATGCCGCCGCAAGCAAATTCGTTATAACAATATCGTCGTCGACCAGCGCGATGCACGGCTTTTTGTTCGCTTCCACCGCTCCGGCCGACTGTCCCGTTCCGGTTACGTCGGAAGAAAAGCGGATTTCGATTGAGCCTTCCTCCGCCGTTTCCGACGAGGTGAGAATATTGTCGGAAATCAATTCCTGCGCCTGCGAATTCGAAGCGCCGCCCATAATCGAATTGAGCACGCTCGAAAGATCGGTAGAAACGTCGATGCCGTTGTAATTTTCGTGTCCCGCAACCAGTTCCTTCACAAAGGCGCTGAATGAAAGGATTTTAATATTCGTCGCATGAACTTGCTGATTTGAAAGCAGGCAATCGATGAGCAATTCGATGTTGAGCCCGTCGACAAAGGTTAAATCGAGATTCGACAGCATCAAAATAACTTTCGGCGAAGTCAACTTTTGCGTATCGATCATTTCATTCAAACGGTATTTAAGCAGCTGAATCTTTTCCCGGTTCAAGCCCTGCGCAACTTCAACGAAAATGATGTTGCCGTTTCGGTGCAGGTCGAGCACACAGGGCGTCGTGTCCATGGAAAAGGTGGTATGCAGAATGTGCCCGATGGATTCAAAGAAAACATCGAACTTAATCGGTTTAACGAAATATTTGAGCAGACCGTACTTTGCAAAAACTGCAATTTCATTGCGCTGCCGCATCGGTCCCACCGCGATGAGCGGAATGCGGGATGCATTCGGATCCGCTTTTATTTTTTGCAGCAGCCGCACGAGGGAAGTAAAACTGTCCTGCTCGTTCAAATCCATTACAGTAAGCTCCGGCAAAAGCGAATCCATCTTCGTTATGGCATCGTACTTTTCAATCGCGACCGTAAGTCCAATATTTTCTTCGGCAAGCTTATCCTTGAGAAATTCAAGGAACATCGGCGCTGGCGTGACTATAATGACATTCTTCATGGCGCCATACTATACGGATTTTTAGCTTTTTACAAGGGAATGCCGAATGCTCCGGACGACGGGCAGCGCATCCCCTTCCCACCCTGCCCTTTATTGACTTGTTATAACTTATTTTGCTTTATTTTGATTGACCGTGCTTATATTGCGCGGTATACTTTGCTTGTAACCGCGATAAACTGCGCGGGGACAAGGAGCGAATCGGTGCTTTCGGAAGAACGGCTGAATAAAATCCTTTCGATTGTGGAGGCGCAAAAGTCGGCGACGGTGCAGGAGCTTTCGGCTCTGCTCGGAGCGTCGGAGTCGACGATACGGCGCGCGCTGACCGTGTTAGCGTCCGGCGGCAAACTTACCAAAGTGTTCGGCGGGGCGATCGCAAAGGATATGCCGTTTACGCCGCGTGACAACACGGTTAAAGAGCGCGAACAGTGCTGCCGCGAAGAAAAAACGGCGATTGCGCGTTATGCCACATCTCTCATCCGCGATGACGATTTTGTCTACCTCGACGCGGGGACGACGACCGGCCTCATCATAGATTTTATTACCGCGCGGAAAGCGGTGTTCGTGACAAACTGCTGCGCTCATGCGGCGCGCCTCGCTTCACGCGGACTGCGTACATTCATCACCGGCGGCGAAATCAAATATACGACGGACGCTGTTATCGGAGAGGAAACGCTTGAATCCCTCAAAAAATACCATTTTACGAAAGGCTTTTTCGGCGCGAACGGTATCAGCCGCGAGCAGGGCTTTACAACGCCCGACGCACGCGAAGCGATGATTAAAAAGGCTGCGCTGAAGCAGACGCGGCAAAAATACGTCCTTGCGGACGCGACAAAGTTTTCGCGGGTGTCGTGCGTTACGTTCGCGGACTTTGCGGAACCGGAAATCATTACGGCGGGTTTGGATGACGCAGCCTATGCCGACTGCACGAACATCACGCGCGTGTAGGCGGCGGGGCGCAGTCCCCAGTCGCATAAATGACGGAATGGCTTTTGCCGTCGATTTTTGAATAGTTTAGGAGGTTTTAACGTATGATTTATACGGTAACGGTCAGTCCTTCGCTTGATTACAGCGCTCTTGTGCCGCGGTTTACGCCCGGTGCTGTCAACCGCACCGAAAGCGAAGCGATTAACGCCGGCGGCAAGGGCATTAACGTGTCGATTATGCTGCGGCATTTGGGCTTTGAATCGATTGCGCTCGGTTTTATTGCAGGCTTTACCGGCGAAAAAATCCGCACAGACCTCACCGAGCAGGGCGTCGATTCCGATTTTACGCAGGTCGCGCACGGTTTTTCCCGTATCAACGTCAAACTCAAAGGGGAGACGGAAACCGAAATCAACGGACAGGGGCCGGCAATCACTCATGACGACCTGGCGCGTCTTTTAGAAAAGCTTGACACGCTCGGCGATGACGACATTCTCGTGCTGTCGGGGAGTATTCCGTCGTCCGTTCCCGAAACCCTCTACCGCGACATTATGACGCGCTTTTCCGGTCGAAAGACGAAAATCGTCGTGGATGCGACGCGTAACTTGCTTAAAAACGTGCTTGAATGCCGTCCTTTTTTCATCAAACCGAATAATGACGAACTCGGCGAGCTTTTCGGCGCGGAATTAAAAACGCGGGAAGCCGTCCTGCCGTATGCAAAAAAGCTGCAGGCGATGGGCGCGCGAAACGTACTCGTGTCGATGGCGGGCGAAGGCGCGGTGTTTGCGGCGGAAACGGGCGACGTGTACGAAAGCGCGGCTCCGAAGGGCAAAAAAGTCAATTCGGTGGGCGCAGGCGACTCGATGGTGGCGGGCTTTCTTGCAGGCTTTTTGAAAACCGGCTCCTACGCGGAGGCGTTCAAAACGGGACTGTGCGCAGGTTCGGCAAGCGCATTCTCCGAGCATTTGGCAGACCGTGAGGCGGTGGAAGCCTTGCTCGCGTCTCACCGTTTTGACTTTTAGCGCAGGGACTGACCGGAATAAACTCTGCGTGAAAGTCCATATATATAGAAGAAAATGAATGACAGCACTGCGTTGTGCGCGTATCGTCGTGCCGGCGCGGCGGGCGTTTTGAGGGAACGGCGTTCCCGTCAAAGTGATTCTTAACGTGTGCGCATTTTGCGTACAAAACAATTTTTGGAGGAGGACTCTATGAGAATTCGAGATTTGCTGAATCCCGAAAGCATCCGCTTAAACGGCTCTGCGAACAGCAAGGACGAAGCGTTGTCCGCGCTCGTCGATTTGATGGCGAAAGGCGGCAATATCGGCGACAAACGGGCGTATCTTGACGGTGTGCGGGCGCGGGAAAAAGAAGCGTCTACGGCGGTCGGCGACGGCGTGGCAATTCCGCACTGCAGAAGCGAAGCCGTTTTACGCGCGGGGCTTGCGGCGATGACGATTCCGGCAGGCGTTGACTACGACGCTCCCGACGGCGAAAAAGTAACCGTCATCTTTTTGATTGCAGCTCCCGCGACGAGCGGCGACGTTCACATCGACGTGTTGAGTAAACTTTCCACCATGCTCCTCAACGAGGATTTTACGAAAAACCTGCTTGCGGCACGGAACGTTGACGAATTCCTTGCGGCAATCGATGAGGCGGAAAACGAAAAAGACGCTGCAAACGGCGCGAATGCCGCTCCCGATACGACGGCGGCACCGTCTTCCGGAAAAATGAGTATTTTGGCGGTAACCGCCTGTCCGACGGGTATTGCGCACACGTACATGGCGGCGGAAAAACTTGAAAAAACGGCGGCGAAGTACGGCGCGGCGATAAAAGTTGAAACGCGCGGCGCTTCCGGCGTTAAAAACGAATTGACCGCGGCGGACATCGCAAAAGCCGATTGCGTCATCGTTGCGGCGGACACTCACGTTCCGCTTGCGCGCTTTGACGGAAAGCCGCTCGTGCAGTGCAAGGTCAGCGACGGAATCAACAAGGCGGATTCGCTCATTCGGGACGCGCTCGACGGGAAATACGCCGTCTACCGGGCTGCGCATGATTCGGAACGGGCGGACGCTGCCTCTCCTGTCGGCGGCAAAGAGAGTTTTGCACACACTGTGTACAAGCATTTGATGAACGGCGTTTCGTATATGCTGCCGATTGTTGTCGGCGGCGGCATTTTGATTGCGCTCGCGTTTTTAATCGACGGGCTTTCAGTCGATTTGAACTCCCTTCCCGTTGAGCAGCGATCATCGTTCGGTTCGATCACGGCGGCGGCGCGGCTGTTTAAGAACATCGGCGGCGGCGCGTTCGGCTTTATGCTGCCGATTCTTGCAGGCTTTATCGCGATGAGCATTGCCGACCGTCCGGGACTTGCGGCGGGATTAGTCGGCGGTTATCTTGCCTCGCAGGGACGGAGCGGCTTTATCGGCGCGTTGATTGCAGGTTTTGCGGCGGGCTATATCGTCCTCCTCTTAAAAAAAGCCTTTGCCAAACTGCCCAAAGCGCTCGACGGGCTGAAACCCATTCTCTTTTTTCCGCTGTTCGGCATTGCTGCGACGGGAATTTTTATGCAATTTATCGTTGAACCGCCGATCGGGGCGCTCAACACGGCGTGTAATACTGCGCTTGCGGGAATGTCCGGAGCGGGAAGCGTCATTTTGGGTATCATCCTCGGCGGCATGATGGCGGTCGATATGGGCGGGCCGGTCAATAAAGCGGCGTACGTTTTCGGTTCGGCGTCCATTGCGGCGGGAAACTATAATATTATGGCGGCGGTGATGATCGGCGGCATGGTGCCTCCGCTTGCGATTGCCATTTCCGCGCTGCTGTTCAAAAGCAAGTACACGCAGGCGGAGCGCAAAGCCGCCCCTGCGAACATCGTTATGGGGCTGTCCTTTATCACGGAGGGCGCAATTCCGTTTGCCGCTTCCGATCCGCTGCACGTTCTGCCGAGCTGTATTGCCGGTTCCGCGCTGGCAGGCGGCATTTCCATGGCGGCAAACTGCACGCTCCTTGCTCCCCACGGCGGAATTTTCGTCTTTCCCGTCGTCGGACACCCGTTCTTGTACCTTGCAGCGTTGCTTGCAGGCTCGTTTACGGCAGCAATCCTGCTCGGACTGACAAAAAAGAAAGTGCAGGCGTAACAGGTCGACCGGAAAAGTCATGCCGGAGAATGTGCACCCCGTGCGCACGGATACAATTTTTTTATTGGAGGAATGCTTCCGGCACGCGGCTGAAATTGCGCCGCATACCGGAAGCGAGAGTTTGCGAAGAATTTACAGAGACTGAAAGCTTGTGTCGACTGCAAACTCGATGATTTACGGGTGCGCATACCGCGCACGGATAAAAACTTTTTCGGATGCTCAAGCATCCTTGCAAAACTTTTTATTGGAGGAAGAATGAAAACATTTGATTATACGATTACCGACCCTGTGGGACTGCATATACGGCCGGCGGGAAAGCTTGTCGCGCTCGCGAAAACCTTTGAAAGCGCCGTAACCGTCGCAGGCAACGGAAAAACAGTCGACTGTAAACGCATGGTCGCGCTGATGAGCCTCGGCATAAAAAACGGCGACAGTATTACGCTCAGCGTCGAAGGAGCGGACGAAGAAAGAGCCGCCTCCGCGCTCAAAAACTTCCTTTCGGAAAATCTGTAAACGCGTCGTTCGGCACGCTGCGGGACGGGAACGGCATTTATTCCCGTCCCGCGGTTATGTGCAGGCAGCGATCATATACGGGTAGTTTTGCGGAATCCACATGCGCGGGGCGAGGAGGTCAGGCTGTCGCGGGGATTCGGCGAACGTCGTATGCTCTCGCGTCCAGTTTTCCGGTTGAGTACCGCTCGACAGTTCGGTTGAAAGTGCTTGTTATGCATACGGGCAGCACCGCGCAGGATGAGATTGATGTTCATTCCCGCAACGCATGTGCGCGGGTCGAGGATGAGGATTGTGCGGAATTCGTGTGGGATTCCTTCTCGCTTTCCGTGCAAAATCCCCGCTCGATTCTTGAATTGACAATCACAATTAATAACCATAAAATGGAAACAATAGAACATTCAATCAAGGAGTTAACTTATTATGGTCAAAGTTGCTATTAATGGTTTCGGCCGCATCGGACGGCTTGCGTTCCGCCAGATGTTTGATGCCGACGGCTATGAAGTTGTTGCAATCAACGATCTTACCAGCCCGAAAATGCTTGCGCACCTTTTGAAGTACGACACAGCGCAGGGCGGTTTCTGCGGAAGATACGGCGAAGGCAAACATACCGTCACATTCAAAGAAGCGGTAATGGAAGAGGACGGAAAGACTGTAAAAGTACCGGGCTCAATCAGCGTTGATGGAAAAGAAATTACGATTTATGCGAAAGCGAATGCCGCAGAGCTTCCGTGGGGTACCCTTGGTGTGGATGTTGTTCTTGAATGCACCGGCTTCTACGTTTCAAAGGCAAAGTCGCAGGCGCACATCGATGCAGGCGCAAAGAAAGTCGTTATTTCCGCACCTGCCGGCAACGACCTTCCGACAATCGTATTCAACGTCAATCACAACACGCTTAAAAAGGAAGATAAAATCATTTCCGCCGCGTCCTGCACGACGAACTGCCTCGCACCGATGGCAAAGGCTCTCAACGACTTTGCACCGATCCAGAGCGGTATTATGTCAACGATTCACGCATACACCGGCGATCAGATGATTCTTGACGGCCCGCAGCGCAAAGGCGATCTCCGCCGTTCCCGCGCCGGCGCGCAGAACATCGTGCCGAATTCAACGGGAGCCGCAAAAGCGATCGGTCTTGTTATTCCGGAATTGAACGGCAAACTCATCGGTTCCGCTCAGCGCGTTCCGGTTCCGACCGGCTCAACCACCATTTTGACCGCGGTTGTCAAGGGCAAGGACGTTACCAAAGAAGGCATCAACGCTGCAATGAAAGCTGCCGGATCCGAATCGTTCGGCTATACGGAAGATGAAATCGTTTCCTCCGACGTAATCGGCATGAGATTCGGCTCCCTGTTCGATGCAACCCAGACGATGGTTTCCAAAATCGGCGACGACTTGTACCAGGTTCAGGTTGTCTCTTGGTACGATAACGAAAACTCCTACACCTCTCAGATGGTAAGAACCATTAAGTTCTTCTCCGAGCTGGGCTAAAGCGCAAAACGCCGGATTTTATCCGGCGTTTTTGTTTTAACACGATCGTCCTGCCGGACTGCCGGTTTAATGCGACAAATCATCCGTACAAGCAGAAAACTTGCCAGCAGAACTGATGCGGCCACAACACACCCCGACAGTGCCCTCTGGCTTCCCACCGTCAGCAAGACTCATCACCCTACCGCAGGCACTGCGGCAAAACCGATACAGCCGCAACTCAGTCAGATGCCACTCGCAAGTTCCCACCGCCAACAAGCCGCCCACACAACCGAAAACTCTGCCGACGGAACCGGTGCAGCTGCAACACAGTCCGACTCCACTCGCAGCACCCGCCAACATTCGTCACCTTACAGCTACAAGCCGCCACAAGTCGCTCGCCAAACCAGAAAGTCTACCAGCCAAACCAATGAGGCCGCAACTCAAGCCGACACCGCACACGGGATTCTACCGCCAGCAAGACTCAGCCAGCGCCTAGCGCTACCTCCCTCGTACCCACCAGCCATCGCCGCTACAAGCCACCCGCACATCTGGAAAATACGCCGACAAAACCAATGCGGCCACAACACGGTCCGACACCACTCGCGGGAGCACCCACCCTCAACAAGCCGCCGACACCCCTCGCCGGCCCCCGCCCCCTTCGCCACCGGAGCCGGCAGCTCCCATTTCCGCCGCTCTTGCGCCGCCGACGACGATTCGGATACAATCCGGCAATCGGATGCCGTTCGGCACGCCGATAATCCATGCACTTGTTTTGAGAGGCGGTATTATGAAGCACGATATGATTACCATTACATTTTCTTCCGGGACGACAGAGCAAATTGCATTCGGCACACCGGTTGCATCGCTTTTGGACAAATTGACGGCCGATCAGCAGCCGAAAGAGAGTGTTTTAGCCGTCCGCATCAACAATGAGCTCTGCCCCATCGATACTGCGCTCGAATACAACGCGACGCTCGAAGCTGTTCCGGCAAACTCGAAAGACGGAGCTGCCGTATACCGCCGCTCGCTCTGCCTGCTGTTGGCTGCCGCCGCGCACAATTTGTATCCGCACGCGCGTCTTTTAGTCGGACACAGCCTCGGCTACGGCTATTACTACACGCTCGATACGGGCGCGCCCCTTTCGCAGACGCAAATCGATGCAATCGAAAAGGAAATGCGCCGCCTTGTCGACCTGAACCTGCCGATTTCCACGCAATTCATATCGTATCAAGATGCGGTTGCCCTCTTTGAGCGCTTGGGACTTTCCGAAACCCGCAAGCAGCTCAACTACATTGCGCCGCCGCGCATCAAAATCAATACCATCGACACGTTCAGCGATATGTATTTCGGACCGCTCGTCCTGTCAACCGGAATGCTCTCCGTTTTTACGCTTATGAAATACGGAGACGGCTTTCTCCTTCGATTTCCGAAATCATCGGAGCCGGAGGAGGTGCCGCCCTTCACGGATATGCCGAAGCTCTTCGAGATTTACCGGCGGTACAAGGCGTGGGGACGGCAGCTCGGCGTGATGTCGGCGGCCGGGCTCAACAGCCTGATCAACAGCCGCCGCGCAGATGAGTTTATCGATATAACGGAAACGCTGCAGGAAAAATGCATTGCCGACATTGCCGACCAAATTGCGGCAACCAGCAAGGTGCGCGTCATTTTGATCGCAGGGCCGTCGAGTTCCGGCAAAACAACGACGTCAAAGAAACTTGCGCTTGAATTGCAGGCCATCGGATACCGGCCGAAAATCCTCAGCCTCGACAATTATTATGTCGGCCGGGCGAAAAACCCGCTCGGGCCGGACGGCAAACCCGACTACGAGTGCCTTGAGGCGCTGGATATCGACTTGCTCAACAGAAATCTTATGGAATTGTTCGAGGGGCGGGAAGCGGCCGTGCCTTCATACGATTTTGTCGACGGCGTGCAATTTTTTGAAGAGAAGAACCGGATGCGTTTGGAGGAAAACGGCATCCTCATAATGGAAGGAATACACGGGTTGAACGACCGGCTCACTCCGCTCATCCCGCACGAGCTCAAATTCAAAGTGTATCTTTCCGCGCTGACGCAACTAAATTTGGACGATCACAACCGCATTTCGACGAGCGACAACCGTCTCATCCGCCGCATCGTCCGCGACGCCCAGTTCCGCGGCAAATCGGCGGCCGCAACGCTCGGCATGTGGCAGAATGTCCGGCGGGGCGAAGAGCTGCACATCTTTCCGTTCCAAAATAATGCCGACGCCGTGCTGAATACCGCACTCGACTATGAGCTGTCCGTGCTGAAAATCTATGCCGAACCGCTCCTCCGCTGCGTGAACCCGACGCAACGCGAATATGCCGAAGCGTGCCGCCTGCTCGCCTTTTTACATAATTTTTCTCCGATTGCGCCGACGGCCGTCCCTGCCCGCTCCATCATCCGCGAATTTATCGGCGGAAGCGCGTTCAAGTATTGAGCGCACGGCAGACTGCCCTCAATCGGAACCGGAATGAATGTCGACGGATGAATGCGATGCGCCGTGAAAGCGCCGCGCCGTGCGGCCGATGCGCACTTATTTTGAAAGCGTCTGCGTGGTCAAAATGATTGATAGGGTTGTGGCAATAACGGAGGCAATCGTCGCAACGCCCCCCGACACAGAATTCCACTTATACCATGCGGAATTCGACGCAACGACGATCGACGCTTCCGGAGAAATAGCTTGGTCTTTGGAGGCAATGGTACCGTCCGCATTGCGAATCATAATCTTTTTTCTAGAGTTTTTAAATTCATCTATACCGCCTGCAAGTCCGACATAATACCGCCAATCGCGGTCGGGAATGTACGGGAAGCGCCCCGGATTATACACGGCTCCGGAAACGCTTACGAAAAACTGCTTAAACGGCACGACTAGCACATCGCCGTTTACCATAAGCTCCGCACGATAATCCGACGGGTCATAAAGGATTCTATTTACGTCAATCGGAATGCGCTCATCTCCCCGTTTGATATAGCAGTTCGACAAATCCGAAGACGGCGAAAAAATATCTGCATGGGAGCGGAGCATAGTCGCATAATCCGCTCCGCTCTTAAAGCGAAGGAACATGCGGGTTCCGCCTTCAAGCTCATCGGAAATCGTCCCGACCCGAACAGCGCCTTCAATAAATACGGCATTTTGCAAATCGTCAAAACTCGGAATTGTCAGCGCATCGTAGCACAACAGCGGAAAATCCGTTTCCATCACGCTTGCTTCAAGCAGCTGCTGCGTTCCGCGGTTTTGCGACTCCAGCGTGCGGGCAAGCGTAATGCGGCTGGTGTCGGCAAGCGGTTGAAGCCCGCCGGCATACTTTTCAATCAAGGTTTTCAGCTGCTCCCCTTCAAGCAGCTCGTAGTTCCCCGGACGTTCGACTGCTCCGTTAATCGTTACGCGCCGCTCTATCCTACTGATAATTATGTTGTCGCCCGAACGTAAATACGGATCCTGCGAAAAATCGCCGTCCCGCTCCGCTTGAAAAAGGTCGAAGGTCTTACGCTCCCCATTTGCCGAAACGATCGTCACGTTTCTTCTGGAAGAGTACGCGGTCAAATGCGGCTGAATAAAACTTCTGAGCCGACTCAGCGCCCACGCCATATTTACGGAAGCGACATTGACTTCGCCGGTAATATTGACAAAAAACACGGCAGGAGAAGTCATAACCAGCTGCGCGCCGGACATCGGATAGTTTCTGATAACGACCTGCTCAACCTGCGCCTTGAGTTGCGGATAGGTAAGTCCCGCACAGCTGATCACGCCGAGATTCGCAATCCGAATCCGGTAAGAAGCATCCACAATGACGGTATAGGCAACCGCCTGACTGCCGGCCAAAAAGGTCAACTGATACACATCGCCCGGCGTTACCGGATAATCCGGAACGGACATTGCAAGCTGCGCATCGGCAAGCTTTTGATTCGTCGTATTTTCAGTGTCGATTTCCTGCGCAAAAAAACAAGTGCACATAAAAAAAGCAGCGACCGCCGCAAAAAAACGAAGGGACTTGTACATGTGAATCATAAAAAAATAATAGCGAATATTTTACCGCATTGCAAGCTGCGCAATTTTGGCGGTAGAGACAGCCGGTCGGCGCCGGAAGATGGACATGCGGAAAGTTTTGGAAAGAGACGGCCGGTGCTCTCCCAGCCGGAGGTTTGTTTTCTCAGCATCCGGCAGATTGCCAGGCAGATGGAAAAATTGCCTGCGGAGGCCCTCAGTCGGCTCCGGAAGCCGAAAAATGGACGCGCGGGAAGTTTTAGAAAGAGACGACCTGTTCCTTCCCCGCCGGAGATTTGTTGTCCGGCATCCAGAAGATTGCCGACAGACGCGCCCCATCCAGTTCCGGAAGCCGGATGCGCGGGAAGTTTTGGAAAGAGACGGCCGACGACCTCGCTAGCGGTTTAGTTTACCGGCAGCGGGCCACAGCGGAAGGAGATATTGCGGACCGAGGCAGCCGTCCAGTTCCAGAAGCCGGAATATGGACACGCGGAAGTTTTTGAAAGAAGCAGCCGCCACCTTCCCTGCCAGCGTTCTATTTTCCCGGCCATCCGGCAGCTTGCCGCAGCGGAAAGCAGGTCAGCCGTTCGGTAAGACGCCTTCAAGCGAAAGGAGAAAGGTTTTCCGCCAGAGGCCACTCGTAAAACCGGTGAGGCTGCCGTCGGATCCGATGACGCGGTGGCAGGGGACAATGATGCTTATGGGGTTTCGACCGACTGCATTGCCGACAGCCTGCGCCCCATCCAGTTCCGGAAGCCGGAAAATGGACACACGAAAACTGTTGGACAGAAGCGGTCGGCACGCTCCCCACCGACGATTTATTTTACCATCATCCGGCAGCTTACCGCGGCGGAAGAAGATATTGCCGACGGACACGTCCCGGCCAGTTCCGGAAGATGGACGTGCGGGAAGTTTTGGAAAAAGCGACCTGCGACATCTCCGTCAGCAGTTTGATTTACCGCCATCTGCCATATTCCCGCGCCGGACAACAGGTCAGCCGTTCGGTAAGATGCCTTCAAGCGAAAGGAGAAAGGTTTTCCGCCAGAGGCCGCTCGTAAAACCGGTGAGGCTGCCGTCGGATCCGATGACGCGGTGGCAAGGGACGATGATGCTTATGGGGTTTCGACCGACCGCATTGCCGACAGCCTGCGCCGACATTGCCGCCATGCCGCGCCGCGCGGCGATTTGTTTTGCAATGGCGCCGTAACTGACGGTCTTTCCGTAGGGAATAGTCATGAGAATGCGCCAAACTTCCATTTGAAACGGCGTACCGGCAGGCAGCACGGGCACGTCAACGGCCGGCTTTGCGCCGCCGAAATACCGATCGAGCCAATCGGCGGTTTGATTCAATATCCTGTCGCCCGAATCTCCCCGCTCGACGGCGGTAAAATCGCTGCCCGATTTTTCAAATTTGCGGTCGAACCAGAGTCCGGCAAGGCGGGCGCCGTCGGAAACGCCGGTAAGCGTTCCAAGCGGCGAATCATACTGCATGATGAAGTTCATCTTTCGCCCGCACCGAATGCCAAGCGCCTCTTTTCCAACAGAAAAGCGCGCCGCCTGCATTGCGCCTACGCGTCCTCATAGACTTTGAGAATGTCTTCGAGCGTACGGCGCCCGATTATTTTCATAAAGCTTGCAAGACGCGGCCCCTGATCCTTTCCGATAAGCGCCTGATACATGATGCGGAAGAGGGTTTTCGGCTGAATGCCTAACGCAACAGCGACATCGTAGATTTTCTGGCCGAGCGACTTTTCATCCAGCTCATCGGTAAGCGGCACGCAGGCGCGAGAGATTGCACGCACCGCCTCCGTCTCTTCGTCCGTCAGCTCCGCTTTTGTCCCCGCTGCCCGCAACGCAAACTTAAAGTCATCCGGCGCGCATTCGTTTACCCAAAACCATGCGCATTCGGCGCGGCGGCGTAAGCAGTCAACCTGTTCCGCCTTTACGTCGCCAAGCGACGCGATAACCTTATCGATATTTCCGGAGTACGTCTGCAAAAGCGTCGTAAGCATCCGGAAGCCAATCTGATACGGCATCATCTCAGGCAGTTTGCCGTCGATTTGCGACAGAACGTATATCCGCTTTTCCTTATTGAAGTGCTCCTCATCCTTCGCCTTCTGCACGCCCCACACGATGCGCTCCGTCGTGTCGTAATCCTCATAGGTTTTCAGCACGTCGAGATCGAAACTGATGGCAAACTCCGTGTTCGGCCGCGTTCCGGCAAAAATATAGCGGAGCACTTCCGGCTGATAGACTTTAAGCGCATCGACGAGGGCGATAACGTGCCCTTTGGAAGACGACATTTTTCCCGGAATCCCTTTGAGATTGACGAAATCGTAGCGCATGGTAATCGGCGCGTCCCACCCGTAGATTTTTTTTGAAATAAGTTTTGCCGTGTCGTAGGAGCCGCCCGGCGAAATGTGGTCTTTTCCGCCCGGCTCAAACACAACCTGCTCTTCGTTCCAGCGCATCGGCCAATCCACCCGCCAGCCGAGCTTAATGCCGCCGAACGTGCGGATGTCGGCCGTTTCGGCATGGCCGCACGCGCATTTGTAGGAAATGCGCCATTCTCCGTCGTAATCGGTAATTTCGGTCGTATCCTTATTGCATTTGCCGCAAAAAATTGAAGTCGGCCAGTACGCATCGCCTTCGCCCATCTTGTGCTGATCGTCGCGGGAAGAGTTGAGGCATTCTTTGATGAGATTGCGCTTTTGCAACGCCTTTTTCATCCCTTCGGCATAGCGGTTTTGCCGATAGCGCGCCGCTTGATACAAAAAATCCGGAAAAATGCCGACGCGCGGCAGTTCGCTTTCGATGTCGACTTCATGATGGCGCGCATAGTTTTCATCGCGGCCGGTCGTATCCGGCACCATCGTAATCGGATAGCGCAAATAGCGCTCAAGCGTCTCCGGATCCGGCATATTCGCCGGCACCTTGCGGAAAACGTCATAATCATCCCATGAATAAATGAATCGAACCGTCTTCCCCCGCGCCCGCAGCGCACGGACGACAAGATCGACGGTAATAATTTCCCGAAAATTGCCGATGTGAACCGTTCCCGACGGGGTAATTCCCGAAGCGCATGTATATGAAGGCAAATCGCCCTTTTCCCGAATGATTTTATCCGCCATCTGATCCGCCCAGTGGCAAAGCGTAGCATTTTTATGCAGAGAATGTGAATTGTTGGACATGGGGCGCATTATATAGAATAAAAATGGAAGTTGCAAATCCGGAGGCGCAGCTCCATTGGGCGGAAAACGGGTGCCGTTTTCCCGTTCTCCTTGAATAAGGGCACCCCTTGTGTTATCCTCTTGCAAAACAACGAAAAGAGGCATGAATTATGATGAAACTGGTTTTAGTAAGACACGGCGAAAGCGAGTGGAACAAAAAAAATCTTTTTACCGGCTGGACGGATGTCGATTTGAGCGAAAAGGGGCACGAAGAAGCGTGTCAGGCAGGCAAACTGCTCAAAGCGGAAGGATACGATTTTGATGTGTGCTACACCTCCTACCTCAAGCGCGCGATTCACACGCTCAATCACATTCTCGACGAACTTGACCGCAACTGGCTGCCGGTTATCAAAACGTGGAAGCTCAACGAACGGCATTACGGAGCGCTGCAGGGCTTGAACAAAGCGGAAACCGCCGAAAAATACGGCGAAGAGCAGGTAAAGATTTGGCGCCGCTCCTTCGACATTAAGCCGCCGGCGCTTGAAGACAGCGACGAACGGAGCGAAAAGCGCCTTGCAACCTACCGCTCGGTTGATCCGAAAGACATTCCGCAATGCGAAAGTCTTGAAACTACGATCGAGCGCGCCGTTCCGTACTTTGAAGACGTTATCAAAAACGATATGAAAAACGGCAAGCGCGTTATCATTGCGGCGCACGGCAACTCGCTGCGCGCGCTCGTTAAGCATTTTGATAAGCTGAGCAGCGATGAAATCCTCAACGTAAATATTCCGACCGGAACCCCGCTCGTCTATGAGTTCGACGATAACATGAATGTCGTCAAGCATTACTATCTCGGCGATCAGGAAGCGCTCAAAGCGAAGATGGAATCCGTTGCAAATCAAGGAAAGAAAAAATAACAGATGAGCGTATAAAAAAGCCGCGGACAGCGCGAGAAATCCTCGCCTTCCGCGGCTTTTTTTATCGGCGTATCGACGCACCCGATGCGGCGCGCCTGTTAGCGGATTTTCCGCATGAACGCATCTTTAAAGCCGTCGGCCTTAAAGCGGTTCTGCACCGCGCCGTATTCATCCACTCCCAGCGGCCCAATCAAAACCTGCTGCGCCGCACCGCTTGCAAGCGGAACAACGGCAATCGGATAGCGCGCTTTGTATTTTTCGATTATCGAAAGAACGCTGTTAACATCTTTCAGTACCGCAATCTGAATATAGTATTTTCCGCGCTCAAGCTCCTTGAGGCTCGGAACAATATATTTTGAAAGCGCCCCGCCGTCCGACGCCTCGTCGGCTTTATCCGAAGGAGCCGGAGCAGCTTCCGGCATCGGAGCTTCCGCCTTATCCGCAACAGCAGTTTCTTCAGCCGCGCCGTCTGCGCTATCGGTCATCTCCTCGCCGCCTTCCGGAGGATTTAAATCCGCCGGAACAAGCACAATCGGCGCATAGGAAGAGCCGTCTTTCATTCCGCCGCCGTCTTTTCCGTTTGCAGGAGCAGGAGTTGGCGCAACCGTATCCTCCGCTGCAACTTCTTCAGTTTTATCAGCCGCCGCTTCCGGTAAGTCCGCTTCCGCCCATTTCTCTTCGGCAATTTTATCGGATGCATCTACACTTTCCGGAGTATCCGTAACGGTTTCGCATAACGCGGGATCATTATCCGGAAGTCCGTCCGTCTCCTCCAGTTTTTCATACGCAGGATTCCGCTCCATGTCTTCCAGCGACTCAGGCGCAATCTTCTCCGCCGCTGCCGTTTCTTCGGCAATCCTATCGGCCTCAACCGCTTCATAAGGCAGCGGTTTTCTTTCTTGCGTATTTGTATCCGTCGTAGGCTTTTCGACAGGATCCGGAACAAACGCATCGTCCACTTCCACCCGTTCCGCTATCGGTTCGGCCTCTTTTTCCTTTGGAGCGACGACAGGTTCGGAAACGGCTTCAGGCTCCGCCGAAACTTTTTCTTCCGCTGCCGCTTCCGGAACAACCGCTTCCATAGCAGGAGCGCTCTCCTCTTCCCTATGCTCTTCTTCCGCTGCCGTTTCGGGCTCTTCCGGAGTGTCGGCCGCTTCATCCGCCGCCTCTTCGCTTACTGCAGGCGGAGCGCTTTCAGGCTTTACCGAGGTCGTTTCCGCATTAACCGCTTCATCCGTATCGGTATCGCTCGAAAGCGCAACGCCTTCGCCAATGACAGCGGTTCCAGACACCGAGCGGTCAAGCTGCCCTGCACGTTTCGTAATTTTTACGGTGCAATTCATGCGCTTATTGATACCCAGCAATTCGGCAGCTTCCGGCGTCAGAATGATTGCAACGCTGCCCTCCGATGCGCTGATCGTCCCGATAATTAAAACGTCAACCGTTTTTTTGCTTTTGAGATTCGTAATGCTGATCGTGTCGCCCGGTAAATAGCCGACGGTTTTTGCAAATATCCCCTGCGGCAGTTCATCCCGTGCCGCGATAACCGCTCGGCCGTCAATCGAAGAAGAAAATGAAGTAAAAAGAAGGCAACTAAAAATCAGCGCCGGTATAAAATAAAAATATTTTTTCATACAGTCCGCCCCATCGTGCTATTGCAGAATCTTTTGAATGCGGGATGAAAACTCCGCCGCAAAAGCGCGCACGCTTTTCTCCGAATCGTTTGCAGCAGGCTTTACGATTTTCTGGGAATCCTCATTCAAAACGGCTCCGGTGCGCACATTTACGATTTTCCACGAAATTTTTTCCATATTCCCCAAAACCGGACTTGCAAGCGCATCGGGATCCTTTCCCTGAAAATACAAATGAATTTGCACAAAGCGCTCAAAAGAACCATCACTCGCTTCGCTCAAACCGACTTTGTATAATTTTTCATCCTGCTGCTTGGAAGAGGACGTTTGCGCCGGCGAATTGGTAACAATGTATCCGGCTTCAAAAAATTGATTGAGAATGACGTCTTCGATTATCAGCGTAGGTTCGCCCACTTCATTCAGCACGTCACTGTGCTGAACAATTTGAAACGACAAACTCCTGCCGAAAGCGCAGGCGCACCCAAGCATCGCCGCTATAATAGCAAAACGCAGCTTTTTCCCCATAAAATACCCCGCTGTAGAAACGCCGAATATCCGGCGCATCCGTACAATATCATTTCCAGCAGCCGACGCCCTGCTCTACGGAAAACCCGCGCCTTCCGCACCGCAAAAACACAACCGGCTCCTTCTTATAAAACATCGGATGTATCCGCTGCATGGTTTAGGGAAAAGGGCAACGGTACGGACGAGATTGCATCCGGCAGACTGAGCTTGGGCGGCTGTGCGATTCACGTTCTGTCTGCACCGAAACGTACCAGTCGGTCAGAGAACAGTGGGCGAGAGGATGGCTGGCATCCGGAAGACTGAGCTTAGGCAGGCTCACGATTCATGTTCCGTCTGCGTCGAGGTGTGACAGCCGGTCAGCGAGCAGTGCACGAGAGGAGCGCCTAGCATTCCGCAGACTGAGCTTGGGCAACCGCACGGTCCACATTCTGTCCACGCCGAATCGTACTAGTCGCTCAATGAGTAGTGCACGAGAGGATGGCTGACATCCGGCAGAGTGAGTTTAGGCTGCTGCATGATTCATGTTCTAACTGCACTGGAACGTGACAGCAAGCAGTGTGCAGGCGATGGGGGCATTCGGCAGACTGAGCTTAGGCGGCTGCACACGTCACGGTCTGACGGCACCAAAACGTGTCAGCCGGTCAGCAAACAGCGCGCGAGAAGAGCGGCTGGCATCAGGCAGGCCGAGCTTGGGCAAGCCGCACAATTCACGTTCTGCCTGCATCGAGGCGTGCCAGTCAGTCAGCAAACGGTGCGCGAGCGACTTGAATTGCATCCGGCAGACTGGGTTTAGGCGGCCGCACGATTCACGGTCCGTCTGCATCGAAGCGTGCTATCCGGTCAGCAAAGCAGTACGCGAGAGGAGCGGCTGGCATCAGGAGGACTGAGCTTAGGCGGCCGCACGATTCACGGTCTGTCTACATCGAAGCGCGCTATCCGGTCAGCAAAGCAGTACGCGAGAGGAGCGGCTGGCATCAAGCAGACAGAGCTTGGGCGGCTGCACGTTTCACGATTTGTCTGCACCAAAATGTACCAGCCAGCCGGTCAACGAGCGGTGTGCGGGAGGATGGTTGACATCCGGCAGAGTGAGCTTAGGCTGCTGCATGATTCATGTTCTGTCTGCGTCGAAATGTGCCAACCGGTCAGCGAGCGGTGCGTAAGAAGATGGCTTGCATGCGGCAGAGTAACTTAGGCATCCTCACGATTCACGCTTTCTCTATCGATACGTTTCCGCCAAAGTGCCGCCGCAATCGGAGGAGGCCCTTACATTCGGCTTTCGATCGTCAACACAAATTGGACTTCCGTTGTCGAGCAGCCGAGCTTTGCGGCAATTTCGTCTATCGTAAAGCCCATATCGAACAGGGAGACGATCGATTCTTTCATATCTTTTTTTACGGTCTTTTTGAGCGGAGCTACGGACACCGCCGGCATCGGAGCAGCGGCATATTGCGGTGCATGAGGTTCCTGCGGCACGGCTCTCTCTCGGGACGGCGCCATTTGCGCCGGAGGCACTGCCGCCGCGTTGCCGCCCTCAGCCGTTCCGCGCAGACTGTTTTTCAAATACATGTCGGCCGGAGTTCGAACCGGAAAACGCTCACTTATTTCGCGCGGAGCGCTCACGCCGCCGGCTCTGGCCCGTAAATCGGCCGCCATCACGCTGCGCTTTTCCGACTCTTCCAAAAGTCGAATTTTTTTTTCCGCCTCTGCGACGATTGCCCGCAGGCGATTAATCCTATCATCGATGAGATTAATGTTGCGTTCCGTGTTTCCGTTGAGATCGATAACAATTCTATTAATTTCGGATTTTGCGCTGTTGATGAGATTGTCGGTCGTAAAAAGCCGCTTAAAATTCTTCAAAAATATCAGCCAGCCGAGCAGATTCATTGCAATAAGCAATACGGCAAGAATAACCACACATCACCTCATGACATCGATATGCTGACCAAGATATGACTCTTTTATTCTGCCGCCTTCCTGTTTGTCCTCATCCCCATCGTGCTCCCCGCCGCGCTTTTTGCCGCCTGAAGACTCTCCGCCGCTATGCCCGTCCTGCCTGACGGTAGACGCTTTCGCATTTTCTTCGGTTTCATTGACCCGTTTCGCCTTCTCCTCGTTCTGCCGGATCATTTCAGACTGCTTCATCGACTCGGCAAGCTGCGCGCCCTCCTGCTGAAAGGCCGCCTGTTTTGCGACGTTCTGCAGCTGGGCGTACATTGTCTGCAAATCAATTGGTTGTATAGCCATCGCCCGGTCCTTTTGAAACATCCAACAGCGGCGGTTCATATTTTGCGCGTTTTGCAAAAGAATCTTCATAGAAGAACGTACAGTTCGTCACCTCAGTCTTCACTTCGTCAAGCACATCGCGCACGAATATTTTTGTTCCCGGATACACGGTTCCCTCAACCTTTACCTTTCCAACCGCCTTCAATTCCCGCAAATGCTCCTGCAAGGTATCGATTTCCGCATTGATGCCCTCCGCTTCTTCATTAATCGAATCGCGCCGGGTGCGGAGATTTGCCAACGTTTCTTCCTTATCTTTCGGAAGCGAGCGGCGCATTTTCTCTTGATTTTCAAGCGTCGATATGTCCAGTTCGATGTTTTCAAGCTCTTTGAGCAGCACGGAAAGCGAATCCTGCAACGCGTCGAGCTTTTTCTTTGCGCGCGGATCGACGCCGACCGTAAGTTCCGTCGTCGCCCCGCCGCCCGGAGAG
Organism: uncultured Treponema sp.; assembly: GCA_963543045.1. Lineage (GTDB taxonomy): Bacteria > Spirochaetota > Spirochaetia > Treponematales > Treponemataceae > Treponema_D. The sequence continues at coordinate 26,723 of CAUTZW010000008.1, read as the reverse complement.
CCGATCGTCCGCGCGCATATTTCTTCCGTTGCCGAAAGGTGCCCGCCGGTAATTTGCGCTTTCTTCCCGTACAAGACGATATTCTTCATCGCGGAAACTTCGCAGTTCATCAGACTGTCGGTTGCAACGAGATTTTCTTCAACCTCAATCTTCATCTCCTGCACGAACTTCACCCACATCGATTTTCCGCATTTAATGGAGCCTTCGTTCTTCCCGAAAACGCCTTGATGAATGATGATATTTCCGTCGGCTTCGATATTGCACTTCCCGACCGTTCCGTCGATTTCAATATCGCCTGAAGCCTTAACATTAAAGCCGTCTTCAACCGCTTTCTTAATGATAACGGTTCCGAGGAAAACGATATTTCCGGTTTTAATGTTGACTGCATCAAGATAGAGCATCGGCTCAACGGTTATTTTTCCGTTGACAAGCATAACCTGCCCGTCGATTGCGGCGACAATCGTTAAGCCGTCCTTGTCGAACTCGACATTTTGTCCCAACTGCACCGGAATATCTTTCCCGTTTTTCGCTTCAAGGTAGTGGCCGTACAAGGTTTTTCCGCCCTTCCCGCGCGTCGCCTCAATTTTTTTAGCAAGCGGCTGCCCTTTCACAACGTTTTGAATCCTATTGAGTTCCTTAAAGTCGACTTTGCCGCCTTTCTTTTCGGTCGCTTTGAGCTTTGAAACGTCCGTTTCAAAATTATATTCGATATACGAGTCATGTCCGTCTTCCGGAAGTACAGCGGAAGCAACCCGATACGGCACCCCGTACACCGGACTATCGACAAACTCATTGATCTTATCTTCAAGGATACCGGCAAGCACGCCTTGCGCCTTTATCATGCGGATAATCTGGTCAAAGGACGCATCGGCGCCGCTCATCGCCGGAGCGTCAACGGTCATATCCGCATACATCTCTTCTTTGTCGACATCGACGGAAATCAGCGCATCGCCGGCAGCGACATGCCGGTATACCCCCACCGTTTCATATACGCCGTCCGTTCCCTTTGCGATAAAGCGATTAATCTCTTTTTCCATGAGGCTTTCCGTGTCGTCCCGCCGCAGCTGCTGATACACATCATCGGGATCAACCGGCCGCCCCGCCCCTTGCGGCAGAACAACCTTGAGCTTGATCGACGTACCGAAGCGCCGAATATAAAAGAGGCCGTCGCTGTCGGGAATCTTTTCTTCTTCAACAACTTCACCGTCTTCGGTTACCGCCGCGCCGATTGTCTTTTTGATTTTCGCAATCGCATTGGAATTCGGATAAATTTTGAGCTTCCAGGATTTTTTACCGATTCCCATAAAGCCCTGCCCGCCTTTTTCCATGACCTCGTATTCAAGTTCGCTTTCCTTGACTTCAAGCTGTACAGCGGCATCGGAGAGCGCCTCTTCAATCGATTCCGCATACACTTCAACATCATGAATGTCTTTATCCGTCGAAAAGATTTTCTTCATATCTTCCCGAATTTTATCCAATGAAACCATCTGTTACATAATTCCTTTGCGGATATTCGTCAATTTTGCCCGAAGCCGCAGATTTGCTTTCGTATGAAGCTGAGAGATTCTTGATTCGCTGACCTCAAGAACTTGACCAATTTCCTTGAACGTTAAATCCTCGTGATAATACAAAATGATAACCATCCGCTCTTTTTCCGGAAGCTCGTTTATCGCCTGCACAATGACGCGCCGGATCTCCTCGCGTTCGGCAATCACATCCGGATTCAAACTGGACGGAGATTCAATGCTGTCGCCGATCGACATGTTGTCGTTTTCTTCTCCGGAATACCACACTTCATTCAATGAAAGGACGCTTGTCCCGGAAATTTTCATGATCGTGTGGTGATATTCATCTTCCGATATGTTGAGCGAAGAAGCAATTTCCGCATCGGTGGCCGTCCGCCCCAGCTTTGCCTCAAGATTTACAATCGCATATTCAATTTCGCGGGATTTTTGCCTGACCGAACGGGGAATCCAATCGATTTGCCGAAGCTCATCAAAAATCGCCCCGCGGATGCGCGTTACCGCATAGGTTTTAAACTTCACATTCTTTGACGGATCGTACTTACTGATGGCGTCAAGCAACCCGAATTGCCCGAAGCCGACCAAATCATCAAACTCAACGCTGTTCGGCATTCCGACCGCGAGCTTACCTGCAACATACTTCACAAGCGGCATATACTGACGGATAAATTTGTCGCGCAATTTGGAAGATTTTGTCTTTCTGAATTCTTCCCAAAGCAAATCTTCCTCTTTTTCATCATTTACAGATGCAACAGGCTTTTTCTCCATTATATATTCCCCAAACCCCTTCTAGTCCTTCTCTTGCGTCAGCAGCGTACTGATGGCCTTCGCCATCGTTTCAACATCCTGCCGTCCTTCAAACTGCTTTCCCCCCGTTTTCTTTACCGGCGCCCCCGTCTCCTCCGTACCGGAAATAGGAAAATCGCTGTCATCGATTATGGGACTGCCGACTTCGGCTACTGCAGCCGGAATCTCCGCCATTTCTTCAAGATCGGGGAGGACATCAAGCTCCATCTCGTTTGCGCTCTTTTGAATCGGCGATTCGCCCGCACCGGACGTTGTAAGCACTTCCTTTGCCGTTTCTGCAAGCGGCATCGGCACAAAACCTGCTGGCTTATCGGCCTCAGCCGTTTTTTGCCCAGCCGGAGGTTTTTCAGGCTTTGCAACCGGAGAAGGTGCAGGCGCCGCAGCTCCTTCCGTCAGCGGCTCAAGCGTTTCAACCTCGCTATTTCCGCTTATCTCTCCAACCGCTTCCGCTTCCATAGGCGGCTCCGCAGCGACCGCAGCAGCCGGAGGTGTCGGCGGCAGCGTCCGCTTGGCAACATCGCTATCCGTCGAATCGCCCGGATTGAGCATCTGATGATTGTTTCCAACAAAAAATGCGGGGGCATTCTTGTCCGCAGGCAAATCTTCGTCTTGAATGGTAATATCAACGTTTTGGCCGGTAGCCGGATCCGCCGCATTCAAGGCTGCCGCCGGTTCGCTCCCTTGCCCGTCATCAAGAAAAATCCGATACAAATAATTGATTCCGTAGGCAATGCCAAAAAATATCGCTGCAAAAATGCAAGCGCGTAAAAAAACGACTCCAAATGCAGCGCGAGAAAACAAACCGCTTAAAAAAGAGAGAAGGAATCCCGCAACGGTAAATCCCGCTATGAATTTATTGATTTTAATATCCCGCCTCCCAAAATGAATACTCGAGCACTAGTATATAACAAATCCATGCAAAAACAAACAGCCTGCAAGTAATTCTACTTCTTTTTCCCTAAGAATTTTCTGAGGAATCCGGCAACGCTTTCATTCCCGGTAATTTCCGTCTTTTCGATTCTGCCGACGATATGTTTGATGCAGATGGACGGTTTCGAGGTTGGATTGACAATGAGAAAGGGTTTTTGCCGAATGACGGAGGCTTGCACAATCGGATCGTCATAAACAAAACCGATATAGTCGACGATATATCCGAGCGCCTGCCGGACAATCGTAATAATCCGCTCGGAAATCCGCTTTCCTTCATCGGCGGAATGCACGCGGTTTACCAAAAGCTTTAAATTCACCTGACAATCGACAATTTCAGTCGTAATAATCTTAATGATTCCGTATGCGTCAGTGATCGCAGTCGGCTCGGGCGTGGTTACGACATACACCTCGTCCGCCGCCGCGACAAACTGCAAGACATTGTTTGCAATTCCCGCGCCCGTATCGATGATGATGATGTCGGCGTTGCCGAGCGAGCTGAATTGCTTTGCAAAGTGTTCAAGCTCGTCGACCGAAAGATTTGCGATTTTGGAAAATCCGTTGGCGCCGGCAATAAACTTTATCCCGAATTCCGTATCCAAGATAATCTCTTTCATCGTTTTCTTTCTATTAATAACGTTCATGAGATTAAACTGCGGTACTACATTAAGTAGAACGTTTACATTCGCCATACCCAAATCCCCATCTATGAGGATAACTTTTTTTCCAAGCTGCGCGTATGCAATCGACATATTAACCGCAATATTGGTCTTTCCGACGCCGCCCTTCCCGCTTGTAATGGCAATAATTCTGGTTTTATGTTCTTTTCTAACAGACGAGGCATCAGAAAACGAACCGTCGTACAGGGTATTATCTACAATCTGCCTCAACTCTTTTGCCTGTTCTTCCATACTATTTGACTCCAAATTTATCTTCAATGTGTACGCGGTCAATTTTGAAGTTTTCCAGCCGGATTAAAAAATCCACTACGCTGGCGCGTGCAATATCTTTTGCGGCATTTTGCCCGTTCGTAAGATAAGAAACGCTTTTATGCCGCTCGCTCAGCACGCTGATAATATTCCCGTACTGATCGCTTTCATCACATTTTGTTATTATGACGGACTGATAACCGAACGGCTCGTAGTTCTGCATGATTTTTTTCATATCGCGCGCCTTCGTTGAAGCCATAACGGCAAGATACACTTCAGGATTCGCCCACTGAACGTCAAGCGTCGTCTTCATGTTCGCAATGTTGCCCGCATCATTGGGACTGCATCCGCTCGTATCGACAAAAATCGCATCAACTTTGTCGCGATAGTCTTCATAGATTTTCTTTACGTCTTCGGCCTTTTCCGCCTTCATAACGCCCGTGCCGAATATTTCGCTAAAACGGTTGAGCTGCTCCATCGCGCCGACACGAATCGAATCCGTCGTCAAAAAACAAAGCTGCGGCGTAATGTTGTTCCGATGCGTCTGCAGAAAATACTGTGTTGCAAGTTTTACAAGCGTCGTCGTTTTGCCGACTCCCGTAGGACCGACGATAATGATGACGTGCGGCTTCCGTGAAACCGTTGCAGGGGCAATAGCAATGGACTCTCCGATCCAATCAACGACGCTGCGTTCGATCAAATCGAAATCTTCAAGTTGTTCCAACGAAAAAGTCCGCTTAATGCGGGCAATCATTTCCTTTATATACGCCGCCGTAAAGTCATTTTCAAGCAGCAGCTCTTCAATTTGGACAATAGAACGCGGGACTTCGGCAGTGCTATCGGCAAGCGACTGGAGCTTTTTTCCGACATCGGCGGTGAGCCGGTCAATCGATTGCTGCATTGTCGCAAGCTTTGCGCTGACAATCATGCTCTCATTGTTTTTTTTCAGAATATCGTCCCGGTTCCGCATAAACGAATCGTTCCCGCTCCGCACCGGCGCCATCCCCCGCTCCTGAAGCGGATAGTGGTCGCTGACAGATTCGCTGCGGTTTTTTACGGTATAAGACACTTCCACTTCTTCCCGCTGGCCGAACATACCTAAAAACCCTCCTTTGAGCACTTGCCGCTTGTCCATAATTGAATAATCATACTTATATCGATCAAAAAGCCGTTTTTTGGCTTCCTCATAGGTGGGAGCCGTTATTTTTTGCACGGTCAGGCTTTTGTCATAACTTGGCATCCGCTATCTTCCGTCCTCGTCGCTTACTTCGCCCAACACCTCGAGCATGATGCCGTTTCCGGCAGCAAGAATTTCCTTTTCGGAAATAACCACAACGCCCGGCATTTCGCGCTCAATCGAATACTTCACCAAATTCCGAATAACGCTTGAGCACATGAGCACCGGCATAAAGCCCATGTTGCGCACTTCCTGCAGCGCGCCACCGACGCTCGAAATCCAGCGCCGCCCGTCAACCGGATCAAATGCGGAAAAAGGACGAGAGCCGTCCGACGGATACTGGGCATGGTCAAGGAATTTCTGCGACCAGCCGTGCGAAAGATTGAGCACCCGGAGCTTTCTGTCGTTATCCGCATACTGCATACAGATTTGTAAGCCCAAAGACTCCCGCACCTTTTCAATCAATTCCCACGTATTGGACGTAATCGAACCGTAATTAGCCAGCGTTTCAAGAATCGTAACCATATTTCTGATGGAAACCTGCTCCATAAGCAGTCCCTGCAGCACCTTTTCAATATCGCCGTAAGAAAATTTCACCTTGTCGCCGTTCATCACTTCATCGACAACAATCGGATTATTCTCTTTTACGGAATTAATAATGGTCGCAACTTCTTGCCGGCCAAGGATTTCCGCCGCATGATTTCTGATAATTTCGGTTAAGTGCGTGGCAATAATCGTCGGCGGATCAACAACGGTGTACCCCGCCTGTTCGGCGTCGATGCGCCGGTCTTCGGGAATCCACAGCGCAGACATGCCGAACGCCGGATCCTTCGTCTCCTCGCCGCTGATTTCTTCCGTTACCCCGCCGGTATTCATACACATATAATAGCCGAGCCGCACGGCTCCCCGCCCCGCCTCAATGCCGCGAATCTTAAAACTGTACTCGTTCGGCTCAAGGTTCATGTTATCCATGATGCGGATGCGCGGAACGCTCAACCCCAAATCAAGCGCTGACTCGCGCCGGATGCGCGTAACGCGCTCAAGCAGCTCGGCGCCCTTCGTCTTATCGACCAGCGGGACAAGGGCAAAGCCGATTTCAAGCGACAATGGATCAAGCGGAGCGACCGAATTGCTTTCCGGAGAAGAACTTTTGCCGCCCGTCTTCGCCGCAGCCTCGTCGGATTGCTTCTTCGATATTTCGGCAACCTTCGATTTTTGCATCCGGTACCCGAAAAGCACGAACAACGCGCCAACCGGAACCAGCAAAAACTGCGTATTGTGTCTGAGCGTAATTCCCATGACCGCAAGCGCAACTCCGACAATTTCGTAAATCGTTCCGTCGACGGTGAACTCGCGCCGAATCTTATCCGTAAGCGCCTCATCCGCCTTATCGCCCGTAACCAAAATACCGGTTGCAAAGGAAAGCATAAGAGAGGGCAGCTGCGACATGAGCCCGTCGCCGATGGTAAGATTTGAATACACTTCAAGCGCGCCCTGAAAGCTCATCCCGTTCCGCGCCATGCCGACAATAAACCCGCCGAGCAAGTTCACCACCGTAATAAAAATACCGGCTTTCACGTTCCCCGACACAAATTTGGACGAACCGTCCATGTTCGAATAAAAATCAATATCGCGCCGGAGCTCTTCTTTTTGAATGCGCGCCTCTTCTTCCGTGATATATCCGTTTGAAAGCTGCGTATCGATATCCAGCTGTTTTACCTGCATGGAATCGAGCGTAAAGCGCGCGGCAACTTCCGAAACGCGCCCGGCCCCCTTCGTAATAACAATCACCTGCACGACAATCAAAATGATGAATATTACCATGCCGATTACGATATTATTGCCGCCGGTAACGATGCTCGCAAACGCTTTTACCATATCGCTTTGCGTGCTGAGGTAGGCCGCAGTATTTACGCCTTTGGAAGCAAGAATAAGACGCGTCGACGATATATTGATTCCAAGCCCGAACAGCGTTGCAAACAGAATAATGCGGGGAAAGGATGAAAAGTTCGACGCGCGCGGCGTATAAATAACAACCAAAAGAATCACAATGCACAGCGCAAGATTCAAAATCATCGAAAGATCGATCAGAATCTTCGGCATCGGGATGACGAGCATGAGTATTACAACCACCGCCGCAAAGCCCGGCACGTTCTTCTGAAGAAAATTCAATGCGATAAATCTGTTTCCGTTTGCCATTAGTCCCCACCCAGCAAGTCAATCACTTTTTCTTTGAATTGATTTTCATAATCTCAGCGTATATGTTCGCAAGTACAGCCAAGTATTTTGCCGGGATTATATCACCAACTTCCGTTTCTGCATAGAGAGAACGCGCTAAAGGACGGTTTTCAACGACGGGAACATTGTTTTCCGCCGCAATCCGGCGCATCGCAAGCGCAGTGTTATCTTCCCCTTTTGCCGTAATTTTCGGAGAATCCGCTACCGTCCGGTCATACTTCATCGCTACGGCAAAATGCGTCGGATTCGTAATTACCACATCCGCTTCCCGCACCGCCTTCGGCATATTCTGCTGCAACAGCTTCCGCGCCTCCGCCATCAGCCGCCCCTTCACCTGCGGATCGCCTTCCATCTCTTTGTATTCCTGCTTGACTTCGAATTTCGTCATCTTCATCGATTCCATAAAATCGTGACGATTGACAAAATAATCGGGAATTGCAATGACAAGCAACATCACGGAAGAAATGATGAGCATCTGCGCGCCCATCTTGGCAACAAGCACGACGGCGCCGAGCACATCGGCATTCTGAATCGAAAGGAGAATGACGGGAATATCCCGCTTAATGAGCGCATAAGCGACGGCGATGAGGATGAGCACCTTTCCAATCGACTTTACGATATTGAATGCGCCGCGAAACGAAAAAACCGTTTTCCGAAAATACTCTCCGAACTTCGGCACAATGTTGGTGAACTTCGGTTCAATCGGCTTGAGGCTAAAAAGCATTCCACCGTTTTGAATAATGTTGGCAATCACCCCGCCGATAATGCCGACAAAGGTAACCGGCAGCACCATAACGGCAAATTTTCTGAAAAACAACAAGGCAAAGGCGGGAGCCGTAACATCATCTTGCGTGCAGCGTGTAAAAAAAAAGCGCATGATTCCCGCCGACGTATGAAAGATATATTTTCCTAAAAACGTGAGGGTGATGACGCAGAGGAGCAGCACGATGGAACTGCAGAGCTCTTGACTTTTGGCAACGCGCCCTTCTTCCCGCGCCTTTTGGAGTTTATATTCGGAAGGCTCCTCCGTGCGCCCTTCATCTTCCGCCGCAAACCACTGCAGATCAATGTCGTCAAAACTCATTGCGCCCCTCCCCCGTCGGCAGTCAATAAAAGCGCGGCAATACCGTTTAAGCCGGACGTAAACGACCGGACAAAAAAATCGATTAATGCCGGAAAAACCGTAAAAATAATCATAAAGGAAAGGAGAATCATTACCGGAAAACCTTCCGACAAAAGATTCATCTGCGGCGCCGCCTTCGACAGCAATCCGATGCACACCGTTATCAGCATCAGCGTGCCCATAATCGGCAGGGAAATCACCAGCGCATCCGCAAATAAATTGCTCAAAGACGCAAGGATGAACGTAACGATTTTTTCGCGGGCGGCAATCAATTCAAAGACATTCAAAGACGATAGGCTTGACACAAGGCCTTTTAGGAATAATTTTTGAAACCAATGACTTTGCATGAAAACCAGCATCGCCGTAAAATTAAAAAACTGCCCCATCAGCGGATTTTCAACTTGAGCGAGCGAATCGTACACTTCGCTTGCGCTAAAACCCATTTGGAAGGCGAAAAACTGACCGGCGGTGCTGAATGCGGCAAAAACGAGCGCCACTAAAAAACCGATAATAACGCCGATCATCGCCTCTCCGAGCGCAAGCAACAGAAAATAGAGCGTAAACGCTCCGTCCGCCGCCAAAACGGTTCCGTATGCCGCAAAATCGGCAAGCCCCATAACGATGTACGCCATGTATCCCGCCAAAGCGATTTTCGCAACGCGCGGAACGGTACGCATGGAAAACAGAGGCAGCGTCAAAATCAGCCCCAGGCATCTGGCTGCAACGAGGAGAAAAAGCGGTGCGCGCGCAAGAATATCGGAAAGCATCCGCTACCGCGCAATACGGGGAATCATATTAAAAAGGCCGATCGTATATTCGCGCATATCGCTGAACATCCAGCCGCTTAAAAGCGCAATCATCGCAAGAATCACAACCAACTTCGGCAAAAACGTCAGCGTTTGCTCCTGAATCGACGTCGTTGCCTGAAAGATCGCAACAATCAATCCGATAATCAAAGCCGCGCTGAGTACGGGCAAAATCATCATAAATACTTGCATGATCCCGCCGCGCATAAGCGTAACCAATTCGCCAATAGACATAACACGCCTCCCTTTCTTGTGATGCCGCCGCATAAAATGGACGACAGCGCCCCTTCCGCCGCTATGCGAATAATCTCTTCTATTATAAAGCGCACATTTTGGGCGGCAAATGAGTCGGTACGCTTACCGTTCCGTCGAAAACCTCATCGCAATACGGAATGAAAGAGCTGCTGCGTCAAAAGCCCCCATCCGTCGACCAAAACAAAAAGCATCAGCTTAAACGGCATAGAAATCTGCACCGGCGGCAGCATCATCATTCCCATCGACATGAGAATACTTGCAACAACCATATCAATTATAATGAAAGGCAGGTACAGTATTACGCCGATTTTGAACGCCACCGTAAGCTCGTGCAAGATATATGCCGGAATGAGCACATGAGTCGGCACATCGGCAAGCGTATTCGGCTTATCGAGTTTGGACATATTCATAAACAGCGCGATATAAGACGTGTCTCCCGCCATCTGCGAATACATAAACACGCGCACCGGCGATTCGGCTTCCCGGTACGCTTCTTCAATTCCCATCGTTCCGTCGGCGAGCGGTTTAAATGAATTGGTATAGACTGTTGTAAACGTCGGCCACATAGCAAAAAGCGTCATAAAAAATGCAATACCGTTGAGCACCGCCGTCGGCGGTACCTGCTGCAGCGACAGCGCCCGTTTAATAAAATCAAGCACAATGGAAAAGCGCAAAAAGCACGTCAGAAGAATCAAAAGGCTCGGCGCAAGGGTTAAAACGGTCAAAAGCGCCAATAACCTAACGGAAAAAGCGACTTCCCTACCCGTAGTCGGCTGCGTTATTTGAATATTGAGATTCGGCACCTGCGGATTTCGCACATTTCGATCCATTTCCGTTACTCCGGCGGCGGAACCTTGCGGAAAGTTATTCGAACGCTGCTGTCCAAAAGACATATTGGAGACGAACAATAAAATAATGGAAGCAAAAAAGACCGATCGCACTTTCATATCATTGACCGCCGTTAATCCGTTCGCGCTGCCTTTTCAGCATATCGGACAATTTGGTTCCCGAAGTACTGAATACGCCGTCTTTTCCGCCCTGCCCGTTTTGCATAAAAATATCGAGAATGTCGGAAAATGAACGGGGCTTTTTTGTATGCTTGTGCTCGTCGGAATAAAGATTCATCGCATCGACGAGTTCTTTATCGGTGATTTCCGCTAAAAGATTCACGGAAGCGTCCGACACGCCGATGATGTATGCACGATCGATGAGCGTAATAACCTGTGCAGACTTTCCATTCCCCAGCGATACGGAAGATACCTGCCGTAAAAACGGCTCCTCGCGTTCCGGAGTCTGGCCGCTGCGTTTAAACAACCACAATACGGCATAAATACATCCGACTACCACCGCAAGCACAAGGATCATCCGGATAAAAAGCCATAATGTTGAAACGGGAGAGACGGAAGGAGCAGCGGATGCAATCTCCGTCAAAGAAATTGCAGTTTCATCGATGGAATGAGCGCTATTTTGCACAGGAGTGTTTTCTGAAACCGTTTCTTGTTGCATCGTATCTTGTGCGCATACCGCCGCTATAGAAAGCAATATGCACACTAATACCGAAAAAACTTTTTTTGAGACGTCCAATGTTCCCCACCCAAATCAAAACTAATGCAGATCGGAAACCCTTTCCAATGGAGAGAGAATCTCCGTAACACGGACGCCGAAATTTTCGTCGATAACCACGACTTCGCCTTTCGCAATCGCCTTATGATTGACCAGAATGTCAACCGGCTCTCCGGCAAGCTTATCAAGCTCGATAATCGTTCCCTCGCCCATACTCAAAATATCTTTTATCGTTTTTTTCGTACGCCCAAGCTCGACCGTCACCTCCATAGAAACATCCATAATAAGCGAGATGTTTCCCTGTTCCGACCCCATATTTGTTCCTTGTAATGTCGGATATTGAAGATTTTGCACGTTCGGAATACCGCCTACGCCCCCCATCATCTGCGGCATTTGCTGCATTCCGCCGTTCGGCATCATATTCATCATAGGCTGCTGCATCCCCATATTCATCATCTGCTGCTGAGGCATTGCCATATTCATGTTCGCTACCGGTTGCTGCATAGCAGCGGCATTCTGTACTGGAGCTGCTGCCTGAGCCGGTTGCGACGCACCGACATTACCGCCGTACGCGCCGCTTATCTGTTCCGCCGCTTGTCCGCCGATCGCTTCCCACAACGTATACTCCTGCCCATCAAGCGTAACGGGATACGTCAGGAGGGCAAACTGATTTTGCGGAATGCGGATCATTGCCTTCGGATTATTTACGGCTTCGGCAGGATTACAGGCAACGCCTTTCAGTCCCGCCTTATCGAGTTCCTGAACCTCATTTCCCGTATGCATCGATACCACATCGCAAATACAGGATAAGGCCATCTCGTCAAAATCAGCATTTTCTTCTTTTGATATGAGATTAACTAATTTCTGCGCAAATTCAGGAGCCAATATATACATATGGTCGCCGGAAAGTCCGGCTGAAAAATCGCACGTCGCAGCCACAACCGTTTCCGGCAATTTTGCAAGCAGCTTATCCCGGTCGAGCACCTCCGCAGTAGGAGCGCCGCTGGTAAAAGTCGAACCGGTCATTCCGCTCAGTTTGTCGGCAAGAGAGTCTTTGAGGTTGTCTGTAAATTTTTGAAGCGCCGCAGCATCAATACGGACGGCAGGCCCCCCGGTCACATGCCCGGAAGCGCTTAAACCGTCAACGGCAACACCGGAAAGCAGGGCGTCAATTTCATCCTGCGAGATAGCACCATCACTCATAACGAATCATCTCCTTCTACGGAAAGTTCCTCAAACTCATCCGCAACGATATCTTCAATTTTGCCTGTCATCTGCACCGCCATCTTCTTTCCGACAACGCCCGGCTGACAATAAAACTTCTTTTTACTTCCCACACTGAGCGTAAGAGGATCCCCAACCTTTGTATTCGCAAGACGGATCACATCGCCCGTCCGTAATGCAAGCACATCGCGTACCGGCAGGTTTATCGAACCGATTTCAGCGACAATTTCCATATCAACGGAAGCAAGTTTTTCCTTGAGCGTACCGAGATACTGGGTCGTAGAACTTCTCCGCACGGAAGAAAACCAAAACTGAGACGACAGTTTCGATATTATAGGTTCAATAGTAAGGTAGGGAATACAAAAATTCATCATACCTTCCTCATCTCCTACTTTCGTCTCCAAAGTGATAAGAACAACCATTTCAGTCGGCGGAACAATCTGCGCAAACTGAGGATTCGTTTCAATCTGCCCAAGACGCGGGCGCAAATCGATAACTTGCGTCCATGCTTCTCGCATATTGGCAAGGATACGAACAATAATGCCTTCCATTACGGATTGCTCAATATCCGTAAGATCGCGATTCTTGTTTGAAGAAGTAACGCCACGCCCGCCAAACAAACGGTCAATCATACAAAAAGTAATTGTAGGATCGATTTCAAGTACCGCATTTCCTTTCAGCGGATCCATGTTGACTACGGCAAGCGTCGTAGGAGTCGGTATGGAACGAATAAATTCCTCATACGTAAGCTGATCTACGGAAGCGACATGAACATGAACCAAACTACGCAACTGGGCCGAAAGACTTGTCGTTGTCAGACGCGCAAAAGTCTCATGCATATTGGAAACTGTACGCAGCTGCTCCTTCGAAAACTTATCCGGGCGCTTGAAATCATAGATTTTAATCTTACGGGTATCGCCGACGGGCTTAAAATCATCCGATTCCGAATCGCCCGTACTGATTGCCGTAAGCAGCTGATCTATTTCATCCTGTGACAGTACTTCAGTCATTTATGTTCCACCTTAGAAAACAATCACTGCTCTATTACATCAAGCTGCATGAACGAAACGTCTTTGATCCGTGAGGTGCTTAAAATCTCATCGTTAATGGCATTCCGCAATTCAATCTTAATCTTCTGCTCATTCTGCGGCTTAAGCTCCGCAATTGTTTTCTCTTTGAAATATCGGCGCAAAAAGTCTTTGAGTTCAATATTTCTTTGGGTAATTTCGGTTGAAACCGCCTTATCGTCCTTTTTGTATCCAAGCGCAAGCTCTACTACGACGCTTGCAGCAATTTCATCGCTCGTCTTCGTGCGAATGGTTCCCAAAGAAGTGTACCAATCAAGTATTTCGCGCTGAACGGTATACTCATTGCTTATCAAAAGCTGCGGAGGATTCGGATTATTGCCGCCGACAAATTTCATCGTCACTACAACAATAACAACGATCAGAATAATCGCGCCGAGCGCAATCGCAATCCATTTTAAAAGCATTGGAAAGAGTCCGCCGAGCCCGCCTTTCTTTGAAGATTGAGCCGCAGCTCCTCCATCTAATCCGTCAAGTCCATCATCAGCCATTTTTCCCTCCAGGAAAAATAATCGTATTTATTGTAAAGAAATTTTTAGTAATTTACAACTGCAGCTACTAAAAATGCCCATCATCAAGAATGATTATATCCACACGGCGATTGTACGCCCGCCCCTCCGCCGAACCGTTATCAAACTTCGGCCGGGTGTCCGCATACCCCGATATATGGAAAACATTCTCATTTACCCCATAATCTGCAAGATAATGCAGCACGTTTGTCGCGCGTGCAGTCGAAAGCTCCCAATTACTTCTAAAAAGCGCAGTATTCGCCACGGGAGTATTATCCGTATGCCCCTCAATCCGGAAGCGTCTGTCCTGAAGCTCAGGCGACTTAAAAAAATCGGAAAGCCGTAAGAGCGTATCGCGCGTTTCATCGATATTGAGCTCAGCGCTCCCCTCATCGAAAAAGCTGTCAGAAGCAAGCGTGATAACAAGTCCGCGCTCATCGCTCGTTATCGTAATCCGGTTGGACTTTATGTCGGGAGCGAATAAACTGACAGCCTTTTTCTTTGCAAGGCCGAGCGAACGTCCTTTTTCGAGCGCCGGCAAGGAATTAATGCTATTTCCCAAATCGGCAAGCCGCCCCGCCGCAAGCGACATCCCGCCGGAAACGGCCTCCGTCTCATTCATCTGCAAACTCTGCGTAATCGTAGCAAGCTGTGTTACGTCAATTTCCGTCGGATTATACAGCATGACGAAAAAGCAGAGCATGAGTGTAATCATGTCTCCATACGTGGCCAGCCACGCTGTTGACGGTTTTTCGGGCTCCTTCTTTTTCTTTGCCATTTCAGCCCTCCGCCTAGTCTTTTAAGACATCCTGTTCAATAGCTTTGCGAATTGTAGGATCAAGATAAGTCAGCAGTTTTTGACCCATAATACGCGGGTTTTCGCCGGCTTGAATCGCAAGTACGCCCTCGACAATCATTTCTTTAACGCGCATTTCGGCGCTGTTGTGCGCAATCAGCTTTTGCGCAAACGGTCCAATAAGCCAGTTGGCCATCATGGAACCGTACAGCGTCGTAATAAGAGCGACCGCCATATTCGGACCGAGCGAAGATTTATCTTCAAGGTTATTCAACATACCGATAAGACCGAGAACAGTTCCAAGCATACCGAAACCCGGAGCGAAACCCGCCCACTGGTTGATCAAACCGATCCAATACATATGGCGCGATTCGCACTGATTCATCTCATTTTCCATAATGGAGCGGATGATATTGCCGTCCGTTCCGTCAACGACCAGACGCAAACCGTTACGCATAAAGGCATCGTCCAAGTCCTCAAGACCGTCTTCAAGAGCAAGAATTCCCTCGCGCCGCGCCTTGTTTGAAAGATCCATCATTTTGCTGACGATGGTTTTTTCGCCGAAATCGGGCACCTTAAACGTCCGCGCCAAAATCTTAAACATGCCGATACAGCTTGAAACCGGCGCGCAGATGAACATAGTGGCATAGGAACCGCCGATAGTCATAAACACGGAAGGAATATCAATGATGCCTCCAAGCGTACCTCCGGACGTAAGCACCGACATGACGATACACGCGGCGCCTCCTATAATGCCAATTATTGTTGATATATCCATTTCTATCCCTCTTGAGTGTTTGTACCTATCTTTTTGCGGTACTCAACAATCTTCTCTATAATTTCGGCAGGTTGCTCCTTGACTATTAACTGTCTTCCGGAAAGCATATTCAGCGTAAGATCGGGATGGGTTTCCATACTCTCAATCATGTGAGGGTTTACCCAATATTTTTTTCCATTCAGCCGTGTAACATCAATCATAGAAATCCAGCCAGTCGCAACCAGTAATTCCCCGTTTTGCCGTAAGCCGGAGACTTACGAAAAACAAAATGCGAACGTTCCGCCCGCATTCCTGTGGGTTATCTTACCATTGATATTGAAAAAAACCAATGAGTCGATATTTTTTATATCGGCATTTTTTATAAATAATTCACTGCCTGATAAAAAAAATATCAAAGATTGCAAAGCGGATATGCCGCAGGACGCGCCCCGCCGCCTGTAATGCCGCACGTGCAGCCGCCGCGCCGTTTCTCGCATCCGCTTTCGTCAGACGCCGCAGTCGAGCCGCTTGCTCTTCCGATTTAAAAGCATATTGGCGTAGCTTTGCTGAAAAAACTCCGCCGCGCCCGCAGCGCCTCCCGCCGTAACGGAATAACCGGCCGAACAGCTGAGCGCATACTCCTTTCCCTTTGAAAAGCGCGCGCATTCTTGGCGGATGCATTTAAAGAGCGCGGCAATTTTTTCTTCGTGTTCCATAAAAAGAATGGCGGCGAACGCGGAATCGTTGATTCGGAAAAGCCGTCCCGCCTCCTCTTCCGCACTACCCGGATCCGGCGTAACGATACGCTGCAATTCCTGCTCAAGGAGCGCGACAAAATGCTTTACATAGCCGTCCGCCCCTTCAAATCCGAGCGAACCGATGAGTCCGTCAAAATCGTCAATCGCCGCGCACAGCAAAATGAGCGGCTCCCCGCGTTTTTGCAAAAGATTTGCAACCTGCTCGATGAACGCGCCGCTCTTGTGCAAGCCCGTTACCGCATCCGCATACAGCGCGCTTTCAAGATGGCGGATCACCGCGTCATAAAAATCAAGTTTAAAAAGCGCAAGCCAGTAGCCCGTAAGCTTCCGTTCATTGATAAAAATGCCCGACATTCTGGCAAAATACAGTTTTTTGTCCGCCGTCCCGGAAAGATAAAATTCGCTCATGGCGGACGAATCTTCATTCGTGCCGAGCGTAATAAACGTCTCCTCGGAAAAAATACGGTCGTAGCGGTCGAACTTTTTCGGCATTATGCGATAGCGGGAAAGAAACTGCACCGCGCTCCGGTTGAGCTGCAGCAAGCGCTTTTCGCCGTTGAATACAAAAATCGGCTGGGACGAAACGTCGTACATACTTTTATTGCACAAAGCGACGCAGCGGTGATTTTTGTCAGTTTGCAGCGCATAAAACGTGAGCGACGACATAAAAAAAATGCAAAGCGAATAGAAAAATTCCTGAATATCGTCGTAGCCGACGCTCCGATAGTTTTCGATGAAGAATTTATGAAAATTCGGAATTAAAAAAATCACCATCCCCGCCGCAAGCAATACGAAAATCTTTTTGTTTTCCCGAAAATTTTTCAGCCCGTTGTAGGAAAAGGTTGCAATCAGCGCCGGCACAATGCTGTAGCAATAAGCGGCATGCATATAGTACGCAAAACGCTTCGGGTAGAGGTAGCCGGGCAAAAAAAACTCGCCGCTGGCCAATACGAAGGATTCCGACGGCATTTTCAAAAAGAGCGCCTCATCGGTACACAAAAAGAGCAGCAGCGTAATGGCTAAAAACGAAAGCGGCAGGACATACAAAAAACGGATGATGCGCCTTCGCTTGATGACGGAAGATAAGCCTGCCGCAAACATCAAAAGAGAGCAGGCCGAAACCTCTGCGGCAATGTAAATAAACGACTGAATCAAAATAATGTAGCGCGGACTTTCGACCAAACCTTCGATACCGTCAAACAAACACCAGATTCCGAGCGAAAACTGGCTGAGGCCGAAATACTTTGACGACGATTCGCTGTTGCTGCTGATAAAAACGACGGCCGAATAAAAAAAACAAAAAAGTGCGATGAAAATCCGGATAAGAGCATTGAAAGAATAATTCATGTTCCTCCTCGCAACGCTACAAAAAGGCGCAGAGTGCGCCGAAACGGCTTAGCCGCAGCGGAATCAGACGGTTCGCTCCGCCGCAGCTTTTGAAAAACGGCCTACTTTTTAACGCGATAACTGTTTTTTATCCCGTCAAAATACGATTTGTTCTTTTCATAGAGGGAATAAAACACATTCATCGAAAAAACGTAGAAAGCGCCGCCGTCTTTCCGGGTGAGCGTTTTAAAACTCTTCGTTACGTTTCCGGCCGACGGCAGCGTCATAATCGATTCAACGCTGCATTCCGCTTCCGAAAACCGTATTTTTGTGTCCGCCCAGTTCAAGTACGTTCCATCGGCGCTCAGTAAAAGCTGACGCATCAAAGTCGGCGGAAAGTCGGCAGCTGCGCTCCTATCCGGCGCTGCCACGCTGAACGTTCCGAGTGAAAGCACCGCCGCATCCTTACACAGCCAAAGATTTTCCATCGAGCGCGTCCAGTTTGCGTCGAGCGTAACCGTTTGCGCATCCTGCACCGTGTATTCTTCCGCCTTTCGTACAGCCGCCGCATCTTTTTTGAATCGATGCCGATTGTCCGCATACTTTTCCGGAAATCCTTCAAAGGCTGCAAAGGAGGAATCCTGTTCGGAAAGCAGCTTACCCGCCGTAACCGCATACAAAAGCGGTTTTCCGGCGGCATCTTTTATCGACTTAATATTGAAAATCGGCACCAGATAATCGTAGTAAACGGAAACGTTCCCGCCGAACTGCGCAAAATCTTCATCGATTTTTATTCCGCCGTCCAAAAACCCGCCTGCAATGCCGATCGCATGGCCGCCGGAAGCCTGCGCCTGCGCGTGCATCCGCTCAGGCGCGATGTCGCCCGCCCTAACGCGCCGTTTGGCAAACTCGCGGAGCATATCATGCAGATAATTGACGATGTCCGCATCCTCGCGCTCAGGGCCCGCATTGATTTTTTCGCCGGTCATTTCAAAATGCGCCGAATCGGGATTGACGGTAACATAAATTTCGACATTCTTTGCAGGCAGCGACGCTTTTTTATCGGCAGGCGCAAAATACCGCGCCGCGTACGTCTGCTCATCGTAAAACAAAACGCCGAAATACGACTTCCGGCGAAACGTTTCGTCGCGGTAGTACACATATTCGCCCGACGCATCGGCGATATACGGCTTTACCCCCGGTAATCCGAATGCGCCGCCGCATAAAACCGTAAGCGCGCACGCTGCAAGCGCGCATTTTATTCCGTAAAAACCCCGCATCATGTTCGTTCCGTCCCCTCTGTGTCCAATTCTTTGAGCGCGTCGCGCACGATTTTTTCCGCTTCGCGTGCCGCCGACTCAAAAGGCACCAAACGCACGGAATCTTCCCGCCGCAATTTAATTTCGACATTCGGAAGCGTTTTTTCGCCGACCGTAATGCGCACCGGAAAACCGATTAAGTCAGCATCCTTAAATTTGACGCCCGGCCGCTCCGCGCGGTCATCGAGCAAAACCTCAATGCCCGCATTTTTCAGTTCGGCGTACACCGCATCGGAAACCTCTTTCATCTTTCCGTCGTAGCGGATCGGAATAACTGCAACTTGATACGGACACGTGCTCATCGTCCAGAGAATGCCGTTTTCATCGTGGTGCTCTTCGATAATCGAAGCGAGCGTCCGGTCAAGGCCGATTCCGTAGCAGCCCATCACCGGCACCGCCTGTTTTCCGCCCTCATCAAGATAGGTAACGTTCATGCTGGCGGTGTACTTTGTCCCAAGCTTAAAAATGTGCCCGAGCTCGTTTCCCTTTTTCGTGTAAAAGGCTGCGCCGCAATCCGGGCATTTGTCGCCCGCGCGCGCCGTTCTGATATCGGCAGTCAAAAACGGAATAAAATCGCGCACCGGTTCAACGTGCATATTGTCGACGTCTTTACGCCCGCCGCCGGTTACCGCATCGTGCACGGAAACCTCATACGAGCCGTCCGGAAGCTTCCGCATCACGCTTTCATCGGCAAGCAAGGGCAGCTTTGTAAGTCCGACCGGTCCGACAAACCCGTGCGGAGCGCCGGAATAGGCAATCACCGCATCTTCTTCGGCAAGAGTCGCGCCGGTCGCCTTGAGCACCGCAGCAAGTTTCGTCTCGCTGACATCCAAATCGCCGCGGATCGCAACCGCAAAAAAGCTTTCAGGGTAATACGGATGCGCCGTCCCCTCCCCTTCCCGCGCAAAGACTTGAGCCCCCGGAGCCCCCATCAAATCCAAAGCGCAGTTTGAAACCTTGTATATCAGCACCTTAATAAACTGCTCGGCCGACATCTTAAAAAAGTCTTCCATTTGCCGGATCGTTTCAACGCCCGGACAATCGACCGTTTCAATCGGTTTATCCGTCAAAACCAGTTCGGCGCCGGTTAAGTCATGCGCCTTATCCGCCCGGCACGAGGCTTTTTCGACATTGGCGGCATATCCGCAATTCGGGCAGAGGATGAGCGTATCGTCTCCGACTTCGCTTTCTACCATAAATTCTTCCGAACCGGAGCCGCCCATCGCGCCCGTATCCGCTTTAACCGACAGCGTAGAAAGCCCCATCCGCTTAAAAATTCTGCGGTACGCCGCGGCAATCTTATTGTACGATTCGTCGAGCGATTTTTGGTCGGCGTCGAACGAATAGGCGTCCATCATAATAAATTCCCGCCCACGCATAACCCCGTATCGCGGCCGGATTTCATCGCGGTATTTCGTATTTATCTGATAGGCGATGAGCGGAAGCTGCCGGTAGCTTGTCAAACCGTCGCGGATGAGTGCCGTAAACGCTTCCTCCGCCGTCGGACTGACGACCATATCCTGCCCCGTGCGCGTTTTTGCCGTGAGCATCTCGTTGTTCATCTTATCCCAGCGGCCGCTTTCGCGCCAAATATCGCCCGGAACCACCACCGTCGGCTTTATTTCAAGACAGCCGGCTGCATCAAGTTCCTGCCGAATAATATTTTCAACCTTGCGCAGCGCACGCAAACCGAGCGGCATATACGCATACAGCCCGTTGCCGAGCTTTCTGATTAAACCGGCGCGCATCATAAGCTTGTGGCTTGCAATAACAGCATCCGACGGAGATTCCCGCAAAGTAGAGATAATAGTCTGAGAAGCTTTCATAGAGCGGCATTTTATCCGATATATCCGACGCTTTTCAAGCGAGCGCCAAAAGCGTAATTCACTGAGCGCGCAGCCGCCTGAGACGGCGGATGGAAAAGCGGATAAATCCGTAAGCGGCAGGCACTGCGCGCATCCCCAGTTTTGCTCGCGAGGAATCCGCAGAACAGCCAACCCGCACGTCATGCTGAACGCAACGCCGTACGCAGGAGCATTCACGCGACGGACAGCGGAAGCGCGCCGCAGAACGCCGCAGTCGATGCCCCGGCTCCCGCCCCGCGCAAAAGCCGACGCGCCCGAAGCATCCATCAAATCCAAAGCGCAGCCCATATAACCAAACCCGCCGAAGACAGCGGCAGGCACTGCGTGCATCCCCAGTTTTGCCTGCGAGGAATCCGCAGAGCTGCCGCCCCGCACGTCATGCTGAACGCAGGAGCATTCACACGACGGACAGCGGAAGTGCGCCGCAGTCGATGCCCCGGCTCCCACCCCGCGCAAAGGCCGATGCGCTCGAAGCTCCCGCCAAATCCAAAGCGCAGACCATGCGACCAAAACCCACCGGAGACTACGGCAGTGCACTGCGCACATCCCCAGTTTTGCCCGCGAGGAATCCATAGGGCTCCCGCCCCGCGCAAAGGCCGACACGCTCGGAGCCCCCGCAAAATCCAAAGCGCAGTCCATGCAACCAAACCTGCCGGAGACTGCGGCAGTCCAGCCCGTGCATCCCGCAGTTCTGCTTGCGAGGCCCCCGCAGGGCAGATGCTCCGCACATCATGCTGAACGCAACGCCTTACACAGAAGCATTCACGCGGCACGCAGCGGAAGCGCGCCGCAGAACACTGCACGCAATGCCCCTCCACCGCCCCGCACAAAACCCGACACACTCGGGGCTTCCCGCTGCGCTCGGAGCCCCCCGCCGGAGACTGCGGCAGGGTACCGCGCACATCCCGTGACGCCAAACGCGTTCAGCTTGCTCATGTCGCATGATTCTTCTATAGTAGCGCCATGTTTTCACAAGGCACTCCGGTTTTGTACAAAAGGCAGGCGGCCCTCATTAAGGGGACGGACGGCGATAAATATGTTGTTGAATTTCAGACGGCTCCGGCTACGGCAGGGGGAAAGCCTGCGCAATACGCCGAACAAAAGGTGCGCGAAAAAGATATAATCGTTTTGTATCCGGGCGCAGTGTCGTCGCTTCGATCGCTGCTTGACGCCTCCGATGACGGGCTTTTGCAGCGCATTGCGGAAGCGCACGAACTGCTTTTGTCGGATGCGGAAAGCGCCGCCTCTCCGCTCGCCTTTACGGAACTTGCCGAACTGTGCGATCCGTCTTTTTCCGCCGAAAAGAGCTGGCTTTTATTCGACGCGCTCTCCAAAAGTATTTTTTTTATGCCGGATGAAAACGCATTCAAAAACAATGCGCTTGCCTTTATCCCGCGCAGCGCGGAAGAAGCGGCGGAGCTTGACCGGAAGCGTTATGAAAAAGAGCATTTTGCCCAGCTGCACGGGGAATTCATCACGCGGCTGAAAGAACGGAAGCTCGATCTGCCTTCCGACGGCAAATTTATGGGAGAAATCGAAGCGCTTGCGCTCGGCAAAACGGAAAAGTCCAAAAATATGGCCGACGCAGGCATCGCTCAGACGATGGAAAACGCGCATCGCCTGCTCCTTGAAACGGGCGTCTGGGACATTTTGAAAAATCCCTATCCTGCGCGCTTCGGACTTTCGATGATGAGCGCGTCGGAGGGGCTCGGCATACCGCCACAAGAGGATCGGCTTGAACTCGAGCAGACCGCATACGCAATCGACAGCCCGTGGTCTACCGATCCCGATGACGCCGTTGCATGGGACGGCCGCTATCTTTGGGTGCACATTGCCGACCCTGCCGCCTTTGTGCTGCCGAACAGTCCGGTTGACCGCATGGCGCGCGGGCGCGGCGCAACGCTTTACATTCCCGAAGGTGCTTCGCGTATGCTGTCGGAAGCGGCGCTCGAAGACTATGCGCTCGGGCTCAAGGCGCAAAGCATCGCCCTTTCGTTCCGCATCTTGCTCGATGAAAACTCTTTGATTGCGGACTGTTCGGTATTTAAGACAAAAATCAACGTAAAGCGCATCACCTATGAAGAAGCGGATGCGCAAAAAGAATCGGCGGAGCTTAGGCCGCTCTTTGAGATTGCACGAAAAAACGAAGCGCGGCGGAAAAAAGCCGGCGCAAACACCATCGACATGCCGGAAGTACATATTTCCGTCGACGAGGGGCGCGTCCGCGTGGAACCGTTTATCCGCTTTGAATCCGATAATATGGTGCGCGAAATGATGCTGCTTGCCGGCGAAGGGGCCGCGCATTTTGCCTTCAAGCGCAACATTCCCTTCCCGTATATCAGTCAGGAAGCCGCCGACATTCCCGCAGGCATTTCCGAAGGGCTTGCCGGACAGTTCCGGATGCTCAAATGCGCCCACCGCCGTTCCGTCGGCATTACGCCTGCGATGCATTCCGGCTTGGGGCTTGCGCTGTACACGCAGGTAACCAGCCCGCTCCGCCGCTACGGCGACCTCATTGCGCATCAACAGCTCCGCGCATTTATCGACGGGCGGCAACTCATCGGCAAAGACGATATGCTCATGCGCATCAGCGAAGGCAACGCGGGAGCGGAAGCCGCAAAAAAAGCGTCGCGCCACAGCGACATGCACTGGAAGCTCGTCTATCTGCTGCAAAATCCCGACTGGAGCGGAAGCGGCGTCTGCATTGACCGCAGGAACGGAGATTCGCTCATTTTAATCCCGTCGCTTGTCATGCAGACAACGCTGAAAGGCGAAACGCTTGACCTAAACGCCGCCGTCGAATTGAAAGTCGGCAAAATCGAAATCCCGACGCAGAGCGCAGTCTTCGTAAAAGCCTAAATCTTTGCCGTCAAAATAAAAGCGGCATCCCGTCGCTTCGGTATGCCGTTCGCCTTTCTGCAAAAAAGCGTGCAGCCAACGCCGCTATCGGAAAAACCGCTTACGCTTCGATCAAAGCGCAAGCGGTTCGGCGCAAAATCTTCCTTATATATAGTAGGCTTAATTTCGAGTTTTAGAAACACAAAGCAAATATTCTTCTAAGGCAAGCCTTAAGCCTTTTTCAAGGGAGGACACCAGCTCGGAGTTCGAAGCCCGCAGGTTTCCTCCCTTGACGCTCCTTCCTTGGGCACGACCAAAGGACTTTCGCCCTTTGGAATCCCAACATCATCTACATATTTTAATTTTTTAGGTAAGCAGTATGCGATATTTATAAAAAATAGAGAAACTCGACATTCGACCAAGTATTTAAATCTGCGGAATGCCTGCACGCCCGCGCGCAAGTTCCGCTTCAGTCGGAATGTAATCCGCCATCTTACCGTCGTTGTAGGCTTGGTAGGCCGTCATATCGAAATAGCCGGTGCCGGTTAAACCAAACAAAATGGTTTTCTCCTCGCCGGTTTCTTTACAGCGCATCGCTTCATCGATTGCCGCCTTAATCGCGTGGCTGCTTTCCGGAGCGGGCAAAATGCCTTCGATCCGCGCAAACTGCTCGGCCGCAGCAAAGACGTCCGTCTGTTTTACTGACCGCGCCTCAATGAGGGCATCCGCATACAGCTGCGACAGCACCGCGCTCATGCCGTGGTAGCGCAGCCCTCCCGAATGGCTTGAGGACGGAATAAATTCCGAGCCGATCGTGTACATTTTTGCAAGCGGACAGACGTGGCCGGTGTCGCAATAGTCATAGGCGAACGTTCCGCGCGTAAAACTCGGACACGAAGCGGGCTCCACCGCAATGAAGCGGTAATCGGCCTCTCCGCGGAGTTTGCGTCCCATAAACGGCGAAATCAGCCCGCCGAGGTTCGAGCCGCCGCCCGCGCAGCCGATAATGATGTCCGGCGTAATGCCGTATTTGTCCATCGCCGTCATCGCTTCAAGCCCGATAATCGTCTGGTGCACAAGCACTTGCGTCAGCACGCTGCCGAGCACGTAACGGTATCCGTCCAGCGACAGCGCCGTTTCGACCGCTTCCGATATCGCGCAGCCGAGACTGCCGGTCGTACCGGGAAACTGCTCAAGGATTCTTTTACCGACAGCCGTCGTATCGGACGGGGACGGCGTAACGGACGCGCCGTAGGTGCGCATCACTTCCCGGCGGAACGGTTTTTGCTCGTAGGAACATTTGACCATAAACACCCGGCAATCCAGCCCGAAATACGCGCACGCCATCGACAGCGCCGTTCCCCACTGACCGGCGCCCGTTTCGGTCGTAACGCCCTTTAATCCCTGCTGCTTTGCGTAGTACGCTTGCGCAATCGCAGAGTTGAGCTTATGGCTGCCGCTCGTGTTGTTTCCTTCGAATTTATAGTAGATTTTTGCCGGCGTACCGAGCTTTTTTTCGAGGCAATACGCCCGCACCAGCGGCGACGGACGGAACATCTTGTAAAAGCTGCGGATATCTTCCGGAATAGCAATCCACGCATCAGTATCGTTGAGTTCCTGCTTTGCAAGCTCCTCACAAAAAACCGCGCTTAACTCATGCAGCGTTGCCGGCCGGCGCGTGTCGGGATTTAAAAGCGGCGCCGGTTTATTCTTCATGTCGGCGCGGACGTTGTACCACGACTCCGGTAATTCTTCTTCGGACAAATAGATTTTATACGGAATTTCAGTTTTGCTCATAATAGCCTCACTATGATATTATATAGAGAAACATAATACCCGATTCCGCTGCTTAGGACAAGAGATACGACAAAAAATTGCGCGGCCGGCTCATCGAGCTTGTAGTATTCCTTCGTTGAGCCGCTTCTTCCGCGCTCACGGCGGACGGGGCAACAGTTCGTAAAGAGGATAACCGGTTTACCGTCCGCTGCCATTTGAACAAAAAAATGCGCCGGTAAATCCGCATTCTGCTTTACCGGCGCACGTTAAACGCGTTTTGTATTAGAACTTCCAGTCGGCTCCGATGCCTGCGTCAATTTTGATTCCGTTTGCTTGATAAGCAATGAAATCCATTTTATTCATCTGGAAGCCGAGCAATAATTGCGGTCTGATGAAGAGATTTTTCATTACGAAAATATCCGCGCCGACTCCGGCATCAAGCCAGTAGGCGTTCATTTTTTCTTTGGTGGGGAAATCAGCTCCCCCGGCTTTCGCGGATGCAGCAATATCAAATTCAAAACCGAGCATCGGAAAAATTTTTGCAGGACCGACTGCAAAGGGATATTTACCGAAGATACCAATATTGAAATAACCTATTTCAAGATCCATATCCGAAGATTTCGTTACCGACTGTCCGCCGAATGAAGCTTTTACCTCTCCATTCGTCTTTCCAACGGTATGATTAAATCCAACCTGTGCAAGCGCATATTGAGCATCAAAGAATCCTTTAAATCCAAACATACTCGTATTAAGCTTTGCGTCATAATCCGTACCCAGATACGAACCTTTTCCAAAGCGATGTGCAAATGAATAATCAAATACAGCGCCCGCGCTCAAATCGAGCGCGCTTGCAGCCGCGCACAAACTTATTGCGGCAAGAACCGCAACTACCATCTTTTTCATGGAATTCTCCTCATTATTTTTGCAGCAAGCACAAACTGCCGCAAAACATTGCCGCGCCTTTCCGCGCACAAACGCCTGCAACGCAGGCTTTTGGAACGTACAAATCATACATTCCAAAGTTGCCGTAGTCCGGTTTAATTTAAATGCGGATCTCTCTAAGCCGGCCATAATCGACAATGATACATTATACCCCCAACACACCCCCCCCCCCCCCCCCCC
>CAUTZW010000007.1:0-52545 GCA_963543045.1 uncultured Treponema sp. | reverse complement strand
ACAGGCTTCCCAAAATCACGATGATAACCGCATCTTTTATGCTGCAAAAATACCCGTCGTATTCCCGTTCCGTTTCAAGCACTTCAAGTGTATTTTCTAATTCTTCCCACCCCATGCATTCACTTTATCAGCCTTTTACATATAGAGTCCAAAAATTGATTTTCGTGATGGCCATCCGGCAAAATCCCGTGCAGCACGCGCGCACGCCCCCGTACCCACACAGCGAGTCCTGCTTCACATAACGCGAAAGCCGCCGCCCGTCCGCCGCAGAACCGGCGAGAGTCTTTACCTGTTCGATCACAATAAAATCCTTAATCGGCCAATTCTTTTTCATCGGCCAAAATGAAATCTCAATTTCTCTACCCGCATACGCTTTCGCCATCCATTTCCGGAGCGACAAACGTGCTATCTTTACCGTTCGCCTTAATATGTATGACTCCTTCAAAAGCGGTATTCTTAAAGTGGATGCAGTACGTTCCGGCGTTCAACGCTTTTTTATAGTAAAAGTTGTAGGCACACTCCCCGATGCCTGTTCCCCTGATCATATTCACGAACTTTATGGAATCCTCCGTAAAGTCATAGCTGGTAAGAAAGGCATTTGCTTGATATGCCGCATCCGTTTTCCATAGCTCCTACACGCGATACGGATCCGTTTGCCATTTCTCCCCATTATTCCGGCAATCGAGCAGTCGAATATTCCGAATGCGCGTAAGGCCGAACTTGAGCAAAAGAGGGATGCAGAGCTCCTTGCCTGCATTATTCTCATCGACATACACAAAATAGCGTATCTCCTTCCAGTCCTCCGCCGCAGTTACCGGAGCGTATGCAATCTCTTTTTGCTCCTCCGCATTGTACACGGCAAATACCGTTTCCGCAGGCGCTGCAGCCTGCGCCTCAAAATTGACCACATACTAAGGAAGATTTTCAAAGCGATACGGGTAATAGATGCCGCTGTCCCATATTGCCGAAGGAAACGCAGAAACGTCCGCCGTTTCCGAACCCGTAATACCGTTAGTTGTAAAGGCACACCCCGTCCTCATTCACGCGCTTGGGATTGATATCGAGCCCTCTTTTGGCGTTCGCAACAAAATCCGCATCGCCTTTCGCCGCCCCCGTATGTTTGGCGGTAAAGGTGAGCGTGCGTTTCGTCTCGAAGGTGCCCCGAAGGAAATCGGCGGTTTAAGAAGCGAGTGCAATTTTTACATAAATCCGTACGCGGCGCGAGAAATTAGAATGTGTAATTTTCAAGCATTTGTTTGTAGCGGAGCGCATTTTTGATGCCTTCCGTTGCGGGATCAAAATATTTGTCGATTTTTAGCGCCTCTTGCCATGAAAGAATTGCGGCATCATAATCTCTGGCGGCAAAATAGGCGATTCCCTCGCGATACAGCTCATCGACCCGCTGCCGCACCGCCGACCGGCCGTTATCGCCGAGCGACAACTTTGCCGACACGCTAAAGCGATTGATCGGATTCAATGAAGATGTTAAATCGAGCGTATAGCACGCATTCATCCGTATCTTGAACACTTCAAACTCGCCGCCCAAGCTGACGCGCGGGTTCCCGCCTTTAAGCTGAAAGCCTGCCAGCGCGGAAAAAAAGTGCGTAATTTTTACTTCGATACCCGTCCCCGCAGTGAGCGCATGCAGTTCGGTGATGTTTTGAATATTCACCGGCTGGCGGAAATCGAAGCTGAATACCAGCGGACGAATCGGACTATACGAAAAGCCGATGCCGACCGTTGACGGAAGCGGATCATCGACAATCACTTTCTTCCCGAAGCCTGTCATCGCTGCGCCGAGATTCATCAAACTCAAACCGATTCTAATGTTCGGCTCGCGCGAATTGTAAAATTTCAACGCATTGAAGCGCAGCATGATGCCGATATCCGTCATAATCGCAAGACCTGACTGCCGTAAGCCCGAACCGCTCATAATTGCGCCGGTATTTTTATCTGCATAATCCGGCATCGAACGCCACGAAAGTTTAAAATTCCCGCCGAACGCAAGGCCTTTAAATTTATAGCCGGATAAAAAATTGTAAGAAGCGTTAAAAACGGCGGTCGTCTCCGAATAGTAATTGGAGCCCACGCGGTCGCCGAAATAATTATATTCGGTAAACGGTACGTAAAAGCAGCTGATTTTGCCGCCGGTTCCAAATTGGCCGAAGCGCGTTGTGCCGACTATGGTTTCCACTGCGGAATCCGCAATCCATGCGTTATGAAAAAGCGAAAGTTCCGTTTCATTTATTGTAGAAGAAGAAGCGGGGTTGTAATCGATGAAGCTTACATCATCGGAAAGCCCTGTATATGCGCCGCCGAGACTTTCTGCGCGTCCGCCTATCGGAATCAGCAAAGAGCGGAAGCCGGTCGTCCCGCCGTTTTGCCCCTCCAAACCGAAAAAAGCGTTCGCCAATGCCGTACTCGCTTTTGTGTAATCGAGCGCAGCTAAATCCGCAAAAAAAGAGAAAAGTATCAAACTAAAAAGTAAGGAAGCGCATTTTTTTACCATAACTTGAAAACCACTCCACATACCATACCACAAAATCTGCCATCGGCAAAGAAAAAGTTTTACATATTGCATCTCTCCCGCCGCTCCGGTTTCCGGTCATCTCGTGCGCGTGCTGCCGTCGGACAAAACAGAAAGCAGGCAGTCGAAAAACTTGAATCTGCAGAATTATTTTTCCCGACCGCCATTGAATTGCGTAAGCGTCCTATGCTACACTCATTTTAATTATGGAAGACAATTTGATAGCGCCTTCGGCCGGAGCTGCCCCACAGAGCGATGACGAAATTTCATTAATCGATTTATTTGCCGTTTTACTGAAATACAAAAAATTAATTATCATCGTGCCGCTGCTTGCAGCGATTACGATAGTCGTCCTTTCGATAATTTCAATGAAGCTGCCGCCGGAAAAATCTTTTTTACCGAACGTGTATACGCCTCAAGCGCACATGCTCATCAATGAAGAAAAATCCGGGGGCGGCATATCGCCGACACTCGCAAGTCTTGCAGGTTTAGCCGGCATTTCAGGGGCATCCGGCGGCTCTTCGATGAGCGCGCTTGCCCAATATCTTGCAAAATCCAACCCGCTCTTAGACGCAATCGTCGATAATTTCGGAATACTTGAAAAACCGGAATTTGAAAAATCCCGATTCCCGAAGTCGGACAGCCGCACCTATATTAGCGATAAGCTGAGCATTTCGCTGGATGACGATTCGGGCGTTTTTACGATATCCTTTACCGATATCGATCCGGTTTTCGCGCAGCAAGTCGTCAATTTTGCGCTTGACTGGTTGCAGAGACGTTTTGATGAGCTCGGCGTCGATAAAAATAAAATCACCAAAGAAAATCTTGAAAAAAATATTGCGCTCAGCTTTGAAGAAATTCAAAATCTGCAAAAGCAGGCAAACAAAATTGCCAATTCGGTAAATTACGGGAACGGCGCATGGTCACTGCCGTCAATTTCCGTAAACTCATCGAAAGTGCAAATGGAACTTGATGCGCAGCGGGAAGTCTACAAACAGCTTAAAACGGAGTACGAGTTGCTCAAAGTCAAAATGCAAAGCGAGTCTCCGGTATTTCAGATTCTTGAGCGGCCGGAAGCGCCCGACAAAAAATCCGGGCCGAGCCGGGGAAAACTGTGCATCATCGTTACGTTTGCAGCATTCTTTCTGTCCGTGTTTCTGGCGTTCAGCCTGAATGCAATCAAAAATATCAAAAACGATCCGGAAGCGATGAAAAAGCTGCACGGCTAACGTGAAAGCCTCATACGTGCCGGAAATAATGGACGAAATGGAAGAAACAATGGGCAATCGGAATCCAAACGCGCAAGTCATAATCGTCGGAGCAGGAGTTTCAGGCATGGCGGCAGGCATTTATGCGCGCCGCGCAGGTTTTGCCGTCACCATTTTCGAGCAGCATACCATTGCCGGCGGACTTTCGACGGCATGGAAGCGGCAGGGCTACCTGTTTGAAGGCGGCATGCACTGGTTGAGCGGCTCATCCGACGCGCTCCCCTTACACAATATATGGAAAGAAACCGGCACGCTTCAGGCAAACAATCCCATCTTTGTCAAAGATCCCTTTTACACGCTGATAAACGGTAAACGCACCCTGCATTTATACCGCGATGTAGAGCGGCTTATGGCAGCGCTGATTGAGTATGCGCCGGAAGACCGGAAAGCGATTCAGACATTATGCCGCGACATACGACGCTTTCGCGGCGTTCACCTGCTTGTCGGCGACATTCCGTTTTTGAAGGCAGAGCGCCCGTGCCGCCCGTCTTTTCGGGAATTGACCGCAATGCTTCCCGCCTTGCCGCGCCTCTCGTCGCTCACAAAGCGATCCGCTATCGATTACATCAATTCGTTTCAAAATAAAGATATACGGCATCTGCTTTCGTCGGTCGTCGGGCTTAGATACAACGCGCTCTCTTTAGTATACACGCTTGCCTCGTTTGCCACAGGCGACTGCGGATACCCTGAAGGCGGTTCGCTCCGCATGACGCAGAATATGGCCGACACCTTTACGGAGCTCGGCGGAAAGATACATTTCAAAACGCCGGTTGAACGCGTCGTTTCCGAAAACGGGAAAGTCACGGGCATTGTCGCAAACGGAACGGAGATTCCCGCCGATGCCGTTATTGTGACACAAGATGCGCTTAAAGCGGTCGACACGCTGTTTTGCCCGCCGCTCAATGAAAAATGGACGCAAAAAATGCGGAACGATATTGTTACCGAGCAGACGATGTTTATCGCGCTCGGCGTTAAGGCGGATTTAAAGGATTTACCGCGCGGCATTATTTTTCCGTTAGATGAGCCTTTTGCCGCAGGCGGTTTAGAGTTTAATGAGCTCCGCATCAATAATTACGCGCGCTATCCGGATCATGCGCCGGCCGGCTGCACGGCATTGACCTGTCTTTTAATTGGACCGAGCTACGCCTATTGGAAGGCAGCAAAGGAAGACGGCTCGTATCGGCAGAAAAAGCAAGCGCTCATCGAACGCTTTATTACGCGCCTAAGCGATTTTATTCCCGCAATACAAGATGTCGTTGCCGTTTCCGATTTGGCCACACCGCTGACGTATGAGCGCTATTGCGGTTCTGCGGAAGGCAGCTGGATGTCCGTGTGGAAAGCAGGCGGTAAAGCATTCGAGTTTCCCGCCAAAAGCAAAAGCATTGCAGGGCTCTACTTTGCAGGTCAGCGGATGATGATGCCGGGAGGCCTCCCGATTGCCGTGTATTCGGGCAGAAAAGCGGCGCAATACCTGTGTAGGGATTGGGGAGTCCCCTTCGTATAACGCGCTCGAATCATAGAAACGGCGCACAACAGAAAACATGCACGTTTCGGTTTCGGCCTCTTTCTAAAGAGCCGCCGCGCCATCTGCTGCAAGACCGATGCGTTTACAAATCAAGCCGAACGGCGCCCTGCCGGACAACCGTAATACCGCCGTCAAGCCGGACGATAGTCGAAGGAAGAGCGTCCGCTTTATCGCCGTCGTCTACGATGAGACTTACCTCATCTTCAAACTCCCGGCAGATTTCTTCTATTTTGGATAAAACGGCCTCCCCGCTCCGGTTTACGCTCGTCGAATAAATCGGTTTTCCAAGCGTATCAATGACCTCCCGAAGCCACGCATCGCCCGGACAGCGGAACGCAACGGAGCCGCAAGGCTCCGTTGCGGACGGCACGATAATGGTCAGTGCGCCGGGCCAAAGTGAAAGCAGTTTTTCGGGAACCGCGCATGAAGTAAATGAAAAAATAGCATCCGGCTTTGCAATGAGTCTTATAAACGGCTTATTTTCATCACGCCCTTTTATGCGCCGGATTTGCTCCGCGCCCGCTTCCCCTTCCGCCGCAGAAAAACCGTACACCGTATCGGTCGGCAAAATGAGCGTCTTTTGTTCTGCCAAAAGAGACACGCACTGCGCAACCAAATCGGGATCAGATTTTCGGCATATCATATGCAGCCTCCCGCCTCCGTAGCTCTGCCGAACCGGCAGGATAGCGTTGCGCAATATCGATGAGGAGCATTAAAAGGAAAGAACAGGCAAAAAAGAGCGCGCCGGTAATTTTGCAAATTTTTTCCGGAATGTAATACGCATCCGTGCGTTTGAGCGGGGTGCCCGTGTCGTAAAGCGTTTTTTGAAACTGCTGCATTCCCGTTATCTTTACCAGTTTTTCGCCTGCGCCGACGTAATCAAGCCTGCGCGCATATGCGGCAATCACATCCTTATCTTTTAAAAGCGCCGCATATTCAAGCTCAAGTTCCGCATTGATTTTCTGAATCGCTTCGGTTGCTGCGGCAATCTCTTTTTTCTGTGTTTTCAAATGATCGTAAACGACCGCGCCGTTGCGTCCGAATACGACCGAAACCGACACATAGACGAGCGTGCCGATAAAGGCGGCCGATAAAAACTTGATGTGAATCATTGTAATTCATTATCGGACGGATTTGTATTTTCTGTATCTGAAAAATATGATATACTCCGGCAGTTGCATACGGCATTCGCACGTTTTATAATGATTTGATTTTAGGATACCGATAAAAAAATATAAAAGTTCTGAAATCAAGAGGAATAGTGTTATGAGTGATTTTACAGATGATGCAAAAGACCTCGACAGTTACGGAGTTTGGGTAAAAAAGCCGCCAAAGGATATACGGGAGGATACTGCGCAAACACCTTTAACGGGTCAAAATGCAGCGGAAAACACTCAATCAGAACTTTTTGAACAAAACGCAAATCCTCAAGACGCTGCACCTTTCGACATGAATGAGCGGACGCCTGAGGAATTATCCGAATCCGCGGAGGCCGCTCCGGACGATTTTTTTACGGAAACGTTTACGGAGGAAAAAGCGGACGAGCCGAAAAGCGATGCACCTATAATTGAGGACGGCGAAATATCGCTCGACAGCTTTATGGGCGGCGATTTTTCAGACGGCATTGACTTTGCCGCGATAGAACAGGCCGCATCCGCTCCGCCTGACGGGGAAATTTCCCTCGACGATTTTCTTGATGATGCGTCGAGCTTCTCTTCCCCCGAAAAGGAAGACGCTATCCCCGATGACGCGCCGCTCGATATCAATATCGATTTTAATACGCCGGAAGACAGCGCCGTCATGCTCGAAGATATGTCCGATGACGACGATTCAGCCGATGCGGACGCAGGCAATGCGGATGATGCCGAGATGCTCGGCGCGATGCCGAAGGTTGAAATCTTTTCAGGCGATACGTTTGAACAGAAAATGAGCGCGCCGCCGTCCGTCAGCACAGAAACGACGGAAGTATCGCTGGACGACTTTGCCATCGACTCGGATGCGCCGGAAACGCTAGGCGGCTCGGAAGAAGTTGACCTTGCCGATTTCGGCATTGATTCCGATGCGGATGAAACTCCCGTAACGTCAAACGTAAAAGAAAAAAAGTTAAAGGAAGTAATTGACTACGACCTTGCAATTTCCGAAGACGACTCTGCGTCGGCAGCTCCCGTAGCCGCCGTTACAGATGCAAATAATCAAACTTATCAGGACGAAGATATGACAGGACAGAACGAAAGCAGCGAAATGAACAACAAACTGCTTGAACAGCTTGTTGCCGACTTATCGGAACTTAGAAAAGAGATGAGCCTTCTCAAAAATGAATTTGCCGAATTGAGAGCTCATGCCCCTGCCGGAGGATCGTCGGAGCATACCGCGCCGTCTGACGAGTTGGATGGCGGCGCGTCGGCGGAAGAGACGGCTGTACAGCCTGAAAGCACGGGCTTTTTCAGCAATGATGATGACGATGATACGATCGCCTTGTCAGGCGACGAACTCGACAACATCATGAATACGGCCGATTTTTCCGATGGGGAGACGGCGGAAGAGGGAGCTCCGGAAGACGGCGCAACCGAAAGCGTCCCGGACGAATGCCCGGCCACGATGGAAGCGGAAAGCGAAGAGAGCGCGGCGGACACGACAGCGGCGGAGGAATCCGCTCTTCCGGCGGACGCTCCGGCATCCGCATCTGATGCGGCAGATACATCCGATTCCGATATGTTTGATATTACGGAACCGGTATTTGATGAAGCTTCGGAAAATGCCGCCGCACAAGAGTCGGAAGCTGCAGAAACGGCTCCTTCCGAACCGAGACTTGAGACGGAAGCACCTGCAAGCGATATGCAGGATGCAGCCTTTGACGGCGGCCTTTCTATTGAAGAAAACGAAAATCTCGAAGAGCCCGATCTCAGCAATTTGAACGGCGATGAAGCGTTGCCGGATGAAATTGCGATTCCGCGCGTTGATGACATTGCAGCCGAGTCGGAAAATGCGGAAGATATTATGGTAGAATCCTCTTCCACCGATTTTATGGATTCCGTAAAAGATACGACGGATGCGCAAGCGGAATTTTCCGATATGGATGATTTCAATGAGCCGGAAGCGCTCAATGATATGGAAGAGCCGGAGGCGGCAAATGAAACGGCAGCGGATGCTCCCGTTGATGAGTCGGCGGTATCCGACGATGCGCTCCAAAACGATGCCCTGCTCGATGGATTTCCGGATGACGATGAGCCGTCAATCAGCGATACCTTATCCAAAGAAAGCGAAGAGTATCTTAAAGAAGACGAAGCGATTGCGCCTGACGCCGACGGAGAGTTCAACGGTACGGAGCCTTCCGCGCCGGTTGAGGGGGAAGCGGATGCAGATAACAGCTTACCGGACGATTTGAAGGAAGATGTCAAGTCGGTGCTGCTTTACATGGATCAGCTGCTGGAAAATTTGCCGGAAGAAAAAATTATGGAGTTCGCAAAATCCGAACAGTTCATAACGTATAAAAAGCTTTTCTCAGAATTAGGCCTTGCCTGATTTTTAGGGAGAGGGCTGTAAACGGGTAGAAACCGGCGATTCGATCCGGCCGATGGAATCACCGGTTTCTGCCCGTTTTTTATGCGCTTATGGAACGGCGTTCCGGAAGTACGGCGCCAACCGAACGTATCGATGCCCCGATGATTGAAATGGAAACAGAAATTATTTTTTCAACGGCAAAAAACGGCTCGCAAACCTGTACGGCAAACGGGCTTCCCTTCCATTCGCGCTATAATCCCGAACGGGAAGCCGAACAATTTGCAGCTTCCGTGCCGACAGACTTTACGCCGTCATTTATATTCATCACGGAACCGGCGCTCTCCTATTGCGCCGCTCATCTAAAAAAAGTATTTCCCGATACAAAACTCTGCGCGCTGCGCTATTGCCGCGCATTTTCTATCTCCGATCATTTTTTTGACCGGACATTTACCCTTTTTGCTGAAAATGATACGGCGCAATTTGAAGATGCGCTTTTCTCCTATATGGGCGAAGAAGGAATTTGCGCGTGCCGTTTCCTTTCGTGGCTTCCTTCGGCAAAAATATTTCCGGAACAGGAAAAAGCGGCATGGCAATCGATAAAAAACGTCCTCCTAAAAAGCCGGGCGGCATTAGCCACGCACAGCTATTTTGCGTCCCGCTGGATTAAAAATGCCGTTGCGTTTTGTTTGACGGCAAAACGAACGGCGCGCATACGGCCGGGAAGCATTCCGGTCATCATTGCGGCTTCCGGATTGAGCTTACAGGATGCGCTGTCGCCGCTCAAAAAAGTGCGCGCCGGCGTATTTCTCATCGCCGTCTCTTCGGCCGCTTTGCCGCTTTTAAATGCAGGCATTTTGCCCGATCTCGTTATTGCTACGGACGGAGGCTTTTGGGCGCACAGCCATTTAGAAATTTTAGCGCGCTATCCCGACATTCCAATTGCCGTAAGCGCGGAAGCCGCCTGTCCGAAAAATCTGCTGCGCGCAAACACCGTCATTCCGTTGGAATTTCCGGACGGCTTTGAAAGCCGGCTGGCTGCCGAGTGCGGTTTTACCTCCGTGCCTGCCGAACGCAACGGTACGGTCAGCGGCACCGCCTTGCAGCTTGCGCTCTCCATCACCGATAACGCCGTTTTCTTGTGCGGACTCGATTTAGCTCCCTCGCCCGGAATGCAGCACTGCCGTCCGAACCGGCTTGAACAAAAGGCGGCGGCGCAGGATTTTCGGCTTATGCCGAAAGAAAACCGCCTAACGCACACGCGATTTCATTCCGAATCGCTTGAAATTTATCGGCAGTGGTTTTCGATACGAAGCAGCTCATTTTCCGACCGGGTCTATCGCCTTTCAAATCATTTCGATTATCCGAATCGATTGGGCTCCATCGAAGACGTCGATTTTCATTTCTTGCAACAAAAGATGCAAAATGCCGGTAAAAACAAACCGATCGCGTTTGAATCCTCAAAAAATGTAATCGATCTACCGGAACGCTGCAAAAAAATCAGCGCATTTATTAATGAAAATGCGGGTTCGGAGGAATGGCTGCACCAGCTTTTTCCTGCCGAATATTTATCGTGGAAAAAAAGCGCCGAAAACCGGCCGGACAAGTGGGAAATTCTTGAAAAGAAGAACCGGACGCTCGTAATGCGCTTAAAAGAAAAACTCAATGCTTTATAAAGAAATTATTACGGCAAAAGACGGTGCGCAGGTGCCCGTTTTTACGGACGGAAAGCTGATGCATTCGCGGTATGCGCCGGAAAAAGAAGCGGCAACCTTTGCTGCTGGTCTCAAAGAATGCGGCTTTTTCCTTATCGCCGGCTTGGGCGGCGCCTTTCACATCGAAGCGCTGCAACAACGCTTTCCGGATGCAAAGATTGCAGTCATTGAGCGGAGCGAAGCGGATATCGATTTTTTAGAAAAGAATATCCGAACGGTTCATGAGCTTTGCGCGCAAGGCCGGATCCTCATTGCGCCGTATGAGCAGGCGGAACGGCTGCTTCTTGAAAATTATCTTCCGGCGCGGGAGGGAACATTTTGCTTCGTCGAATACAGAAGCTGGGCGCTCCAAAACCGCGATATAATAGAAGAAATCAAGTGCGCCGTTGACCATGCGCTAAAAAAAATTGCGGCGGATTTTTCGGTGCAGACGAATTTCGGAAAAATCTGGCAGCGCAACATCATCTTAAACCTCAAAGCAATGCGGAACGCCTGCTCACCCTCCTTCCCGCTCGACAAAACGGCGCTTGTCGTTGCTGCAGGTCCCTCGCTCGATGCAAAAATCGAGACGATACGGCAAAAGCGGGCTGCGCTGTACCTCATCGCAACCGATACGGCATATTCCGCACTGCAAAAATACGGGATTTTTCCAGATGCGGTGTGTTCTTTGGACGGGCAAAATGTTTCTCACGCCCATTTTATGGCGGATGCCGATCGGAAAACGCTCTTTGTATTTGACGTATGCGGAAATACCGCTGCGGTAAAAAGGGCGGCTCAAGCCCGCGCACCGCTTATTTTTTCATCGTCCGGACACCCGCTCGCCTCCTATGCGGCAGAAAGTCAGCAGGCATTCCGGCTGTACGCATTCGGAAGCGGCGGGGGAACGGTTACCATCATGGCTGCAGACTTTGCACTCCACGCAGGCTTTTCCACGATTTGCGTCATCGGAGCGGATTTTTCCTATCGGAACGGAAAACCGTACGCAAAAGGCACCTACCTTGACGACCTATTCGGCAGCATGCAAAATCGGCTTAGCGGAGTAGAAGAACAATTTTGCCGCTTGCAGTTCCGCGCGCCGCTCATTCATACCAAAGACGCCGCCACAACCGAAGTGCTTGAATCCTATCGAAAAGAATTCGAAAGCTGGATGAACAAAAACGGCTTCACGTGGACGAAGGCAGAGGATACATACCGCCTCTTTCGGCACGGCAAGGCTTCGGAACGCATCCAGATGACGCCGTTTCATTTTCAAAGCTTTGCGCAAAAACTCAAAAAGGCAGATAGTGCGGCGGCAATCATTGCGCTCCCCTACGTTGCATTTTGCAGAAAGCACGGAATTCAGGATTCGTTCCATGCCTGTGTCAAACTTGCACTGGAGCGGATTCTTCGGTATACTCAGTCCCCATGAAACGCAGAAGTATCACAATATATTCGGTGTTGATTTCGGCGGTTTTGACTTTCTCTGTCGCTTTTCTTATCATAAATCTTGCGCTTGAATATTCGCATGGAGAGGAAAAGGCGGAGCAGGCAATCGGCCGCATACAGCAAACACTCAATAAGAGCGGAAATTCTGAAATGCTCGCAAAAGCGGCGGGCGGTTTTCTGAATTATCAGGCAATTTATATCTATAAAAACTCCGATCTTATCTATGCTTACCCCTGCGTGCCCGAAATGCGACTGAAAGATACGAAATTTATCAAAATCTATGAAACGGCCGCTGCAAACGATAGGACAACTTATCGGATTAAAGCCGCGTTTTATCTCTTGAGCCCTTCGGCTATTTTCAATTACGTGCGTTTTTCTTTTATTGTCACTATGACAGCGACGCTGTTTACGGCGGCACTCCTGATTTATTTGTCCTTTATGGATAAAAGAAGCGCTCAATCATCGCTGATTGCGGAAGAAGAGCGCGATGCCGCTGAATACGCAGAAGATGCGGCCTCTCTGGACTTGCACGCTGAAAAAGAAGAGGACGACGCGGAAAATCTTTCGCCGGAAGCAGAGACGACTTCTTCCGATGAACCACAAATGCCTCCAACGGAAAAAGATCGGGATTCTCAGGAAAAAGAAGCAATAGCGGACGGCAATACCGACGCACTGCCGGAAAATGAAGGGGAAAGCGATCCGATGCATTCCGAGCCGGAAGAAGCCGCGCTCCCTCCGGAGAATACCGATACGGCGGAAAATACTACTGAAATGGAAGCACTCGATGTATCTTCCTATGAAGAGAATACCGATACGGCGTTGCCGGATTCGCATTACGATGCGGAACATACCGAAGAGACGAAAGATTTATTTTCTCCGGTAACGGGATTCGGATGGGAGCCGAATTTCCGGCTGCGGCTTGACAGCGAACTCATCCGCGCCGCCTCTTCGGAGCTCGATCTTTCTCTTTTTATCATAAAAATAAAAGACCTCGTATATACGGATGATATAACCGCAAAAATATCCGCCTATTTACTCGATATCTTCCAATTCCGCGATATGATTTTCGAATACGGGACGGATAGTTTTGCCGTCATCAAACCGGATATGACGATCGAACAAGCCGAAACGCTCGCCGGGACCATACACACGGAGCTTATGAAGCATATCGCAGAGCGCCCTGAACTCGTTTGTTTTATCGGTATATCGTCCCGTTCGATTCGGATGCTGTCAGCCGAGCGGCTCATCAAGGAAGCTGCGGAAGCGCTCAATCATTCGATGGAAGACGATGAATCGCCGATAACCGGATTTCATGTTGACATCGATAAGTACCGAGATTTTTTAAATAGAAATTAAATAGTGCTCCCAAAGCAATAGAAAAGCATAGCATGGAATGCATCATTCCGCACGCTATGCTTTTTTCGTTTTATTCTTCTAATATTTACATCCCACTTGGAATAGCACCGTCGTCTTGTATCTGCATCATATCCAATGAGGACACCAGCCATTTCCGTGCAACGGCAGGGAAGGTGTCGTACACCATGATAAAATTTTTTGATGCCGTTCGGTAATCCTCCATAAAATAATAGGCTTCCCCGAGATAAAAACGGGCGCGGCTTTCAGCGGCAGCGGAATTCTTTTTGTTCAAAAAGCGCTCAAGCTCGGAAATCGCTTCGGCATAGTTTTTTTGTATAAACGTCGTCCGCAAAATCTCAAATAACAGAAAATCGTCGCCGCCGTCCGGAGAAATTAAATCATCTTCAAAAATGTGAGAATCGAGGGAGGTCGGTTGCATGTGCGGCGTATCGCCCAGATTCCGCGCCAACGCTTTTGCTTTTACGCTCATATCGACTTTCCGCGCGCTGCTACCGCCGGTAAAATCCAAAAACGGCAAAGGCGTTTCACGCATTTCATCCGTACTATACAGCCGCTCACGCGCAGAGAGCGCTCCGGCATTGCCCGGCCTTTTATTCGGAATTTTAAGATGCACGCCGCTTACCGTCGCATTAATTGACGGCAAAACAAGATCCGCCGTCTTTCCATCACGTTCGGCAATAACCGCATAATAGTAATCGCCGTAGGTATTGACGGTATCGAGCCATTCCGTCGTTTTTGCGTTTAATTGTTTTATGGGTGCAAGCCCCCGAAGATCGTAAGTTGAGCGAATCGGCCGTGAACTCCGATACACCATCAACGAAGAGATACGTCCTGCAGAAGCCGTCGGCAGCGTCCAAAACACATTGATTTTCGTGTCGTTGCCCGCCTCCGCGCCGATGCCACTAACGACAGGCTGCTGCGCACGTATGCCCGAAAGGGTAATCGCCCAAAAGATAAAAATAAATAATTTTCGCATTGGCGGATTATAAAGCAATCGGCGAATATCTGGCAAGAGACGAAGTAAAAGAAGCGCACAAGACAAGGACATTTTCAAAAAATGCCGCTATCGGAAAAATCGGAATTTCCGGTAAGCGAGTGAACCGCGTATCGAATTGCTAGAATCTGAAACTTTAGCGGCACAGTTTAACGCTATCGCTTTCGATATAAAAATAGTCGAAGCCGTCGGGCGTCTGTCCCGTCGTGAACGTGCCGGTAACTTCGATTTCCGAACCTTCGGGCGGATAGTCGGCAGGGTATGCGTGCTCGCCCTGCCACTTGAATTCAAGTCCCTGCTGGCAGCATGCGGTCGCGTCGGAAATGACGACGGCGTAAACATTTTCGTTTTTGTCCATCGGATAGACCATAAACTGCCCGCGCATTTTTATCGTCTTCCCTTCAAACTTTTCCGGCTCCACAATCATATTGAACACCTGCGCGTACACCATCGTCGAGCTCAGCCGCGTCAAGTCAACGTCCGCTCCCGATGACGGAGCGCCCTTCCCGAACGGAAAAAATACGGGCTGCGTCGTCCCTGCCCGTCTTTGCTGAGATTGCCGTAGATTTAGGCTTCCAATCGGTTCCCTCCCGTCAAGTTTTGCAGTGTTTCTTCCATATATAAGGACTTGAGGGATTATAGCACCACTCAACTCTGTTTCCATCGCGGAGTCCCGATTAACAGATGGCAAGACTGTTCCACTAGCGCGGAATGTTACGCTTTCTGCGCTCTCCACCCGCGCCCCGCCCCTCAAAACTATATTCCCCTGTTGAAATGCAATCTTTTCCGCACAAGCGTTTTCACCCGCCGCGCCTGCAAACTTCACTCCCCTCACCGCAAAATCGCCGGAAGTTGAAAAAAAATCTTCAGCTCCGTGAACTGCACTTCCTACCGCATCCCGCAACTCCATTCCCATCGCGGAAAAGTCATTTACCGATGCAAAAACTGTTCCACCGGCGCGTAATGCTGCATTTTCTGCGCTTTCAAACTGCGCCTCGCCCCTCAAAACTATATTCCCCAGTTGAAACGCAATCTTTTCCGCACAAGCGTTTTCACCCGCCGCGCCTTTCCAGTCCCCCCTGATGTCCCGACATATCGTGCTCTCCATCTGCACGGGTACCGCCGCCCGCATAGCCGCTATAGGTACTGCAAACAGTGCAAATGCTGCAATGGCAAGCGCGGGGAGGGCTTTTTTTCCGCTCAGGAGTTTTCCGGCGAGGGCGAAGGATAAAAATTCGGCGATATTGACGGCAACGATCGTCGAGCCGACGGGGGTGCCGGCGACGATTGCGACGAGGATGCCGATGAGCGCGCCCGCAACGGAAATGACCGCCGAGCAGATAATCACGGACTTAAAGCTCTTAAACACGCGCATGGCTGATAGAGTGGGGAAAACGACGAGGGCGGAAATCAAAAGCGAGCCGACGAGGTTCATCGCAAGAACGATGATGACGGCAATCAGCACGGCAAGCATCAGGTTGTAGAGTCCCGTCCGCATTCCCGCTGCGCGCGCAAAACTTTCGTCGAAGGTAACGGCAAAAATCTTGTTGTACAAAAACGCGAACACCAGCAGCACGAGCGCGGATAAAATCACGCAGAGGTACACTTCCTCTTTTTTGAGCGTCAAAATCGACGTCGAACCGAACAGCGTACTACACACGTCGCCTGAAAGATTGGACGAGGTTGCAAAGACGTTCATAATAAGGTAGCCGATTGCAAGCGAGCCGACCGAAACCATCGCGACCGCCGCGTCTCCCTTGATTTTGGCGTTCTGCCCCGTCCGCAAGAGCAGCACCGCGCACAAAACCGTAACCGGCAGCACAAAATACATATCGTTGCTCAAGTTCATCACCGTCGCAACGGACAGCGCGCCGAACGCCGTGTGCGAAAGCCCGTCGCCGATAAACGAAAACCGTTTAAGCACGAGCGTAACGCCCAAAAGCGACGAGCACAGCGCAATCAGCACGCCGACCACCACCGCATACTGCACAAACGTAAACGAAAAATACAACGCAAGTTTTTCAAACAACGCATTCACCACCGTCATCACCGCCTCCCAAATTCACCCGCAATCTTTATTTTTTTATTTCAGAGCGCAAACCGATTTCGTAACCGGCTTTTCGGGGTTCCGCTTCCGCTCCATTGCGCCATTCACTTCGTTCATTCCGCAACGCGCTACCGCGCGCCC
The DNA here is from genome assembly GCA_963543045.1 of uncultured Treponema sp. GTDB lineage: Bacteria > Spirochaetota > Spirochaetia > Treponematales > Treponemataceae > Treponema_D. The sequence goes on along the minus strand of CAUTZW010000007.1, from coordinate 36,028 downwards.
CTCCAATCCGGCGCAGGATAGGTCTCCCGTCGTTTATCCGCGTTCCGCATTGTTAATCGGTCGGTCGCACATTCTTCTCCCCCTCCGTAATGCGCCCGTTATGCAAGGAAAAGGTTATATATATGCGCTCACGCGCATTGCAAATCCGGCGCAGGATAGGTCTCCCGCCGTTTATCCGCTTTCCGCATTATTATCCGTCGGTCGCATATTTTGCCGTTCTGCCGCAACGTGCCGGTTATGGGGCATACGGTTATTACGGTATTCTAAGGGCAAAATCAATTTCCGTATGCCTGCAGTTTGCACGCGGCAAACTGCACAAAGCCCCGCACTTCCGCTATTTGCACACCTTACGCCTTGTTACCGATCATCCGCAAAGTGCCGTTCTTCGTCAGGCGGTTAGTACGGAATGTGCCGGATATACTTTTTGTACCGCCTTTCCCTCTTGTGCATTCGCACTTGAGGCTGGAAATTCTATTTGCCCGTGCAGTTCATAAATCCTGCCCGCAGCCCCACGCAAATGGAAGCCTATGTTACGCTTGTCCGGTTTATGTCCGCTTGTCAGGCTTCTGTGCCGTCGGTCGCCCGTCCCCGCATCGAATACCAATCAGCAGGTGGGCGATAAAAGCCGTTTGCTTTTTCTTCCGCCCGATCATCGCTAGCCGCTGCCGCTCTGTCGTTTGCTGCCGTTTTGCCGCTCGCCATCTGTCTGTACGCCTAAAACATACTGCACGGCAGTGCGCTTCGTCCGTCCTATGTCCGCTTAACAGTTTCTGTGCCGTCGGTCGCCCGTCCCCGCATCGAATACCAATCAGCAGGTGGGCGATAAAAGCCGTTTGCTTTTTCTTCCGCCCGATCATCGCTAGCCGCTGCCGCTCTGTCGTTTGCAGCTATTTTGCCGCTCGTCGTCTGTCCGCGCTCTTAAAACATACTGCACGGTAAGGCACTTCGTCCGCCCTATGTCCGCGCGGCAGGCTTTGCGCCGTCGGCCTCCTGACTCCGCACCGAATACCAATCAGCAGGCGGGCGGTAAATGCCGCTTGCCTTTTCTTTCCGCCCGCTCATCGCCATCCGCTGTCTCTCTGTCGCTTGCTGCTATTTTGCCGCTCGTCGTCTGTCCGCGCTCTTAAAACATACTGCACGGTAAGGCGCTTCGTCCGGTTTGTGTCCGCTCGGCAGGTTTTTTCGCCGTCGGTTTCCTGTCTCCGCACCGAATACAAATCAGCAGACTGTCGATAAAAGCTGCTTGCTTTTCTTTCCGCCCGCTCATCGCTATCTGATGCCTCTCTGCCGATCGTCGTTTGTCCGCACACCTCAAAACATACTGCACGGCAAAACGGTTCGGCAAAAAATATGCAGCAGGCGCACGAATGGAAAATCGTTTGGTGCGCGTCGTCCGCTTTATGTCCACTTAGCAGCTTCTGCACCGTACGGCTCCCGCTCCATTGCGCCATTCACTCCGTTCATTCCGCAACGCGCTGCCGCGCACCCCTCCAATCCGGCGCAGGATAGGTCTCCCGCCGTTTGCACATTCTCCGCCACGATATTCGGTCGGTCGCATATTTTGCCGATCGTCCGCAGCGTGCCGTTCTTCGTCAGGCGGTTGTACGGAATGTGCAGGATATACTTTTTGTCCCGCCTTCCCCTCATGCACATTCGCCCTTGAGATTGAAAATTCTATTCACCCGTACAGTTCATGAATCCTGCCCGAAGTTTCTCGCGAACAGAAAATCGTTTGTTGCGCGTCGTCCGTCCTATGTCCGCTTAACAGTTTCTGTGCCGTCGGACTCCCGTCCCTGCACCGAATACCAATCAGCAGGCTGTCGGTAAATGCCGCTTACCTTGTCCTCCGCCTGCTCATCGCTGTCCGCTGCCGTTTTGCAGATCGCCGTCTGTCCGCGCTCTTAAAACATACTGAGCGGCAAGACGCTTCGTCCGTTTGTCAGACTTTTTCGCCGTACAGCTCCCGTCCCTGCACCGAATACCAATCAACGTGCTATCGGTAAATGCCGCTTGCATTCCCCGCCGCCCGCTCATCGCTGTCCGCTACCGCTCTATCGCTTGCTGCCGTTTTGCCGCTTGTCGTTTGTCCGCGCTCGTAAAACATACCGCGAGGCAAGTCGTTTCGCAAAAAATATGCAGCCGGCGCACGAATGGGGATCGCGCTGCCGGCTGCATTGTACGTTATTTTAAGGCCGCTTTTAAGACTTTAAGATTTTTTTGCATGATACCGAGATACGTTGCGCCGCCGACGATGTCTTTTGCCGTCGTCGCCTGCATGGAATCCATTGCAAGAACGGCGCGTTCGCGCTTGCTTGCCGAATTCTTTATAACCGTGTCCGGCAGTTTGCCGTTCGAGTTTTCAATCGTCAAAACGGTGTTCAAGTTCAGCTCGTCAACTTTCTTTGAAAGGAAGGCGACGGTTTCAAAACTCGCTTCGGTTTCCGCAGAACAGCCGGAGAACGCCGCAAAGTACGACAAATCGTAGTCGTCCACCAAATAGCGGAACGGGAAGCGGTCGCAGAACAAAAGCGTATTGACGGACGCGTCTTTTACCGCCTTCGCGTACTCTTTATCGAGCTGCGTGAGCTTTGCGCCGTAAGCTTTGGCGTTGTTTTTGTACACGGATGCGTTTTTCGGGTCGAGCTTTGCCAGTTTTTCGGCAAGAACGGTCGAAAGCGTCTTTGCATGGCGGAGCGAAAGCCACACGTGCTCGTCTTTTTCCGCCTCTCCATCGTGGTGATGGTGGTGATGACCGCCGCCGTCATGTCCGATCATTTCGTCGGCAATTTCATCGCCGTCAAGTCCCTCCGGATAATACGTCGGCCAATGCTCCATTTCTTCGGAAAGAGCGGCAAAACTTTCGTTTCCGAAATACAAATGGAAGTGTTCCGGATGAATCGGCGCAATTTCGTGGTCGCTGAACTGAATGTACTTCGGTGCGCCGGAGCTTGTGTCCGCCGCTTCAAAGAAATAGCGCACGCCCTTGTTGCCGGACTTGTACACGTAAATCTGGTAGCCCTTGTAATTGTATTTTGAAGAAGCCGCTTTGCCCTTTTTCACGAACGTTACGACGCCGTTTTTAATCGTGACTTTTTCAACGTCGGTTTCGTAGCCCTTCGTGTAGTACGCCTTGTATTCTTCCGCCGTTTTTTCGCCGGATTCCGCCTTGTGTTCCATAACCTCATCGAGCGAGCCGTCAAGCAGATACGGATAAACCGACTGCCATTCGCCGTCCCAGTCGGAAAGCACGCGGTCTTTTACTTCACTGTCATCGAATGTCTTTTTATGACTGTGCGCGTGGTGTTCGTGTTTTTCAGGCTTCAAGCCGCCGAGCATAATCCACTTGGAATACGGTTTTTCCGCCTTTACGAGCACGCGATACCACAGTTTGCCCTCTTCGTCGACCGGATACAGCGCGCCGTCAACCAATTCAAGCGTAACGCCCGCTTTGAGCGTTCCCTTTTTCGCCGCGTACTTAAAAATCGCCGCCAATTTATCCGCGCTCTCGTTGATTTCATCAACAACGTCATCGACGGTTTTATTCGCATTGGAAGACTTCGTGCTGATCGAAACGCCTTCGATTTTCTCTTCGGCAGGCGTTTTGTGTTCGTGCGCATCGTTTTCGACGGTCTTAAATCCGTCGAGCGAAAGATTATGCAGTTTGTAGTCGTTTCCCGTGCGCTCGATGAGCGTCAAATGCACTTCGCCCTCATCGTCGTGCGCGTGGCTTGCCGTGTCAAGGAAGATTTCCGTCCCCGCCGCAACGGAGCCTTCAAACTCAGTCAGACTGTTTTTTAAGAACGACTGAAAGTCAGCTGCCGCCAAAAGAGACTTCACGAACTCCGAGCCGAGCTGCTTTTTGACGTCCGCTTTGACTTCCTGCGAAAGCGTCAAATTGGAAATCATCACGTCGTCATGTTCTTCGTCGTGGTGATGGTGATGACCGCCGTGTTCGTGGTGGTGATGCTCCATCCCCTCGACTTCCGCTTCGTCCTTAACCGCCTCGCCGAGCTCTTCAAGCAGGTTGACTGCAATCATGTTTTTGTTCGTCGCCTGCGAAAGCGCATCTTTTACCCAGCCGTCCGACTCGCCGCCGACGTACACGAACATATCCGCCGACGAGATTTTTGCAATGTCCTCAACAGAGGGACTGTAACTGTGCAAGTCCACGCCGTTATCGAGCAGCAAGTGAACGTTTACATTTTGATTGTCGCGTCCGGCGACTTCTTTTACCCAATCGTATTCGGGAAAAATCGTACACACCACGTCGAGCTTTTTCCCGTCTTTGGCTGCCATCATCGGAGCCTTTTTGCAGGAAACCGCAACTCCTGCAATCATCAACGCCGCAAAAAACGCGGCACCGTATTTCTTCATATTCTAACCTCTTGGTTTGTCGAAAATCTCTGTTTTTCTCTATCCGAAATCGAATTCCGTACGGGGGACTGGAAAAGCTGCCAGTCCCAAACGGAAGAGCGGTTAATTCAAGTCGAAAGTTTTGTTTTCCGGGAGATGAGCGTATCGTGCGCGAAAAACGCACGCACATAGGAGACCGATTTGAGCGGTTTTACGAACCGCGAACGCATGATGAAGGCGGCACCGAACGAAAAGCCGAGCATTACCGCTGCGGACACTTGCAGGAGTGCGCAGACCGGACATTCTTCGTCGTGATGACTATGGCAATGCCCGTGACAGCATTCGTGATTTAATTCGTGCGCTATATAAATGATTGAAAAAAACATCGAACAGCCGAACAGCGCCGCTATCGCCGCCCCGATGATTTTTTTATGCAACTTTACAGACACAACCGCCCCTTATAGGGCGCAGTGTATATATTATATGGAAAGAAATGTCAACGTTTTGGGGCTTTCCTATCGAAACTTGCTCATGCAGTCATAGCCGCCCGCAGATTTTTCCTTATGTCCACCTTCCGTGCGCATGACAAGAGATATTTTCCGCAATTTTGCTGTACGGCAAAATTGCAGCGTATGGTAAACCGGTTATCCTCTTTATGTACCGTTTCCCCTCGCGAAGCTGCCGCCTACAGATCGCCGTCTTTGATTAAAAGTTCGTATGCGTCAAGCGGGGAAGCGGACTGGATCAACGCTCTGCGGAGCGCTGCGTCTTTGAGCTTTGCGCTAAAATAGGAAATCGTCCGCAAATAATACGAATGCTGGCTGTACGCTGCGGCAATCATCAGTAACAGGTGCACCGGCTCATCGTCGAGCGTTTCAAAATCCAAAATCGGCGTCCGGCAGATGCCTACGGCCGAAACCAAATCCGTTACGGACGAAAGCCGTACATGCGGCAGCGCAATGCCGCGTCCGACAGCGGTCGACATCAGCTCTTCACGCTTTAAAATTTCCGACAACAGCTCATCGGCGCGCTTTACCTGCGGCGCGGTCGCTAAAGACGCCGCAAGTTCGGTGAGCGCATCCTTTTTTGCCTCCGCTTTTATAAACACAATCCGGTTCGGCGACAGGATGCTTTTGACATGCACCGCCTCATTGCGGTCCTTTTGCCCGGAGCCGCCTGAAAGCCGCTCATTCACCCAGCCGACAACATCCGCTTTCTTGAATCGCCAAACCGTACCGATTTTTCCGGCCGGAATCTCGCCCTTTTGCGCCCAATCGTAAACGGTACGCTCCGACACGCGCAGGTACTTTGCAACTTCTTCAATTGTCAGAATATCCTCATCCATCATCATAGTCTCCGGAAAAATTATTTCGCATACTATGACATAGCATATCATTTACTGTCAATATATGGAAATCGATGCATCTTTTCCGCATTTCATAGCTTTTTCCGCATACAAAAACAAACAGCTGCAAAACAGATCCGGCTGAGCGCAAAAAGAAAAGTTCCGGCAAAAGGCGCACTGCCTGAGCGCACTTGCATAAAAATACGGCTGTGCTTATATTTGAACCATGATACCTGAAGATACAGAAGTAAATATGCCAACGGACGATCTTTCCGGCGCGGAAAACGGGGGCGCGGCTATCGCTCAAAACGGAGCGGAGGCTTTGGGCGCACAAATGCCGGAAGCGCTTTCACCGGAACAAAAGCCGCTTGATCATGCCGATTTAGAAGCGGAAGAACATAAAAAGAGCCCGGATGAAAAGCAGTCTCCAAAGACAAAAAAAGCTGAAGGCGGCGCAAAAAACACGGAAATCATTTCTGCCGAACAAGTGCTGCCGAACAAGCTGCCGATTATTCCGCTCCAAGGACGGCCGATTTTTCCGGGGATATTTACGCCGCTTATGATCAATGCGCCGGAGGACACGCGCCTTATCGAACAGGCGTATGCCGGAGACGGCTGCATCGGTATCGTGATGCTCAAAAACGAAGAAGACAATCCGAGCGCAAAAGACTTGCACCGCGTCGGCACTGCGGCGCGCATCATAAAGAAGATCAATCTTCCGGACGGCGGAATAAACGTATTCATCTCCACCGTAAAACGCTTCCGTATCCGCCGCGCGCTCCACCCCGCATCTCCGATCGTCGTTGCCGTCGACTATCTTGACGACGAAGAGGACGCAACCTTTGAAGTCAAGGCGCTTACGCGCGCGCTCATCAGCGAAATGAAGGAAGTCAGCGAAAATAATCCGCTTTTTTCCGAAGAGATGCGCTTGAATATGGTGAATATCGATCATCCGGGAAAAATTGCGGACTTCATCACATCCATTTTGAATATCGACCGGGACGAGCAGCAAAATATTCTTGAAATGCTCAACGTCCGCCAGCGCATGGAGCAAGTGCTCGTCTACATTAAAAAAGAACAGGAATTGCTCCGCGTCCAAAAGAAGATTCAAAACGAATTGAATGAAAAGGTCGAAAAAAACCAGCGCGAATACTTCCTCCGCGAAGAAATGCGCTCCATTCAAGAAGAGCTTGGCACGGATGCGGACGGAAACGCGACGGATTATCAAAAATTCAAAGAGAAAATCGAAAAATTCAATTTTGAAGGCGAAATAAAAGAAGCGGTTGACAGCGAACTTGAAAAGTTTCAGCTGACCGAACCGAATTCTCCCGAATATTTAACGTCCCGCAATTATCTTGAGCTGATAACGCAGCTGCCGTGGCGCGAAAACGAGCGCACGCAGTACAATATGGAAACGGCGCGCAAGGTGCTTGAAAACGATCATTACGGGCTTGAAGACGTCAAAAAGCGCATTATGGAATACCTTGCCGTCAGAAAGCTCAAAGGGGATAACAAGGGCTCCATTTTAATTTTGGTCGGACCGCCGGGCGTCGGCAAAACGAGCGTCGGGCGATCGATTGCAAATGCGATGAATAAACCGTTCTACCGATTCAGCGTCGGCGGTATGCGGGATGAAGCGGAGATTAAAGGGCACCGCCGCACCTATATCGGCGCGATGTGCGGAAAGATTATTCAGGGACTGAAGATAACGCATACAAAGTCGCCGGTCTTTATGATTGACGAAGTGGATAAGATGGGGCAGAGCCATCAAGGGGATCCGGCAAGCGCGCTGCTTGAAGTGCTTGACCCCGAACAAAACAGCTCTTTCCGCGACAATTACTTGGATTTGCCGTTCGACGTGTCCAACGTCTTTTTCATTTTGACGGCCAACACGCTCGATTCGATTCCCGAACCGCTGATGGATCGTGCGGAAATCATTCAGCTGTCGGGCTATATCGATCAAGAAAAGATTGAAATTGCACGGAAATATCTCATTCCGAAAAATCTTGAAAAAAACGGCATGAAAAAAGGACAGGTAAAGTACACGAAGGCCGCGCTCCTACGCATTGCCGAAGAGTATGCGCGGGAAGCCGGCGTGCGTAACTACGAAAAGAGCCTTGATAAAATTCACCGGAAGATTGTCAGCGCCCTTGTCGGCGAGGCGGACAAAAAATATACGGATGCGCTCAAAAAGGCAAAGGCGGAAAAACGTTCGAAAGAAGAAATCGACAAAATCAACAACGCCGATTTTCTTGATACCGCCCAAACTTTTGAAATTGACGCAGGCGATCTTGAAAAATATCTCGACAAACCGCTGTTCGACGAAAGCGAAATTAAAAAAGCCGACATTCCGGGGACGGCCATCGGTCTTGCGTGGACGAGCATGGGCGGAGACACGCTGCTGATTGAAAGCGTCGCATTTCAGGGGAAGGCCGAATTGATTTTGACCGGGCAAATGGGAGACGTGATGAAGGAATCGGCGATGATCGCCATGAACTGGGCGAAGCGGTATACCCTCGAAAACGGAATGAAAACCGCCGACTGGTTTGAACGCACCGCTATCCACCTCCACATTCCGGAAGGAGCAACGCCGAAGGACGGGCCGAGCGCCGGCATTACGATGGCGACGACCTTCGTTTCGCTCTTTTCGGGGAAGGCGATTAAACCTTCGCTTGCGATGACGGGCGAATTGAGTTTAACGGGACAGGTGCTACCGATCGGCGGGCTTCGGGAAAAAACCGTTGCCGCAAAACGGTGCGGCATCAAAACGATCATCATTCCCAACGCCAATCAACGCGATCTGGAAAAAATCCCGCCGCACGTCAAAGTCGGCATCCGCTTCATTCCGGTAAAACGGGTTGAAGAAGTTATCGACTGCGTCTTTCCGAAAAAATAACGGCGCGGCAAACAGCCGAACGGAACGGCAAAATCGTACATCACACGAAAACTTGGAGGAATAGAACATGGGCATCACACTGTATTCGCTGGGGGCGGCGCAGGAAGTTACCGGTTCCAAACATATTTTTGAAGTCGACGGAAGACAATTTATGGTCGATTGCGGCGCCTTTCAGGGAAAGCGGCAGGAAGCTGACGAAAAGAACCGCAATTTCGATATCGATACGGATAAACTTGAAGCGGTTATTTTGACGCACGGCCATTACGACCATTGCGGGCTTTTGCCGCTGCTTACAAAGAAAGGTTTTACGGGCAATATTTTTGCAACGCCAGCCACCCGCGACATCGCAAACCTCATTATGATGGACAGCGCGCGTATTCAAGCGCGCGATGCGGAGTTTCTTGCAAAGCAGGCGGCAAAAAAAGGAGAACGTTTTACGTGGACGCCGCTCTTTGACGAAGCGGACTGCGTCCAGACGGCAGACCAAATCGTCAGCGTCTCCTATCAGCGGAAGATGCGCATCGGAACGAACGTGCAGCTTGAATTCTTCGATGCGGGACACATTTTAGGCTCTGCGTTTGCAAGCGTTACCATCGGGGACAAAAACGCGCCGGAAGAAAACAAAACGCGCATCCTGTATACCGGCGACATCGGCCGAAAGCATAAACCGATTATCCGGGATCCTGCGCTCAACATGCCGCCTCCCGATTATATTTTTATGGAAAGCACCTACGGAAACCGCCGCCACGAATCCGTTGCATCCGCGCTCGGCGAGCTTGAACGGGTAGTCAATGCCGCGTGCGCCAAAAAAGGGAAAATTATCATTCCGTCCTTTGCCATTGAACGGGCGCAGGAGCTTGTCTATTACCTCCACCTGCTCACCGACAAAAAAAAGATTCCGGCCATTCCGATTTATGTCGATTCGCCGCTGGCAACGAATGCGACAAGCGTCTTCCGCGTGCATCCGGAATGCTACGACGCATCGGTGCACGAAGAGTTCCTCATGCAGCATAAAAATCCGTTCGGCTTCGGCTCGCTTTCTTTTACATCAAGCGTCGAAGAGTCCAAAGCGCTCAATCAGAAAAAGGGGCCGATGATCATCATCAGCGCGGACGGCATGTGCGAAGCGGGTCGGGTTTTATATCATCTTGCAAACGAAGTCGGTAACGAAAAAAATACCATCCTCATCGTCGGCTACATGGCTGAAAACACGCTCGGACGGAAATTGCTTGACGGCGAGCGGAAAGTGCACATTTTAGGCGACACATATACGGTTCGGGCAAAGGTTGAAAAGATCAACGCATTCAGCGCGCACGCCGATTATACCGAAATGACCGACTGGCTCGATGCCATAGACACAAGCCGCTTGAAAAATATCTTTTTAGTACACGGAGAGCAAAACGTTCAGGAATTTTTTAAGACCTATCTTGAAGAGCACGGATACAAAAACGTTTCGATTGTCAAATACGGAGAAACATATACGGTTTGATTTGTACGCTGCCGCAGCCGGTATGCACGGAGGGACATCCGCCTGCGGCAGCCTCAATCGGTCATAAAATCGCTGAATTGAATACCCGATCCGGCGCTTACGTCTTTTGTCAGACGCGCGCCGATAATGCTTCCCAAAAAGGAAGGGGAAATGCCTTCGCTCAAGTTTTTTTCGGTACGCAAAACGGCCGCATCATCCGGAGCGACAATTTCTCCGCTTTTCATCGAGCGCACAAAATGGAGCGATCGGTTCGTGCGGCCGTAATTGGCGCGCTCGCTCGGCGCAAGCCGTTTAATGCCGTCGCCGAGCGCCGCACAAACCTTCTTTTCACCGTATGCCGCAGCCATCCGCTCAATAATGCGCTTTCCGCCGCCTTCCCCGCCCTCCGCTGCAATTTCGGAAAAACACGCACGGACGGCTTTCGTCATTGAGGCAAATTGCGCGCCTTCAAGCGCAATCGGATCATCAAGCCCGTCCGTCGTCCGGCTCAAAGTAATGTGCTTTTCGATAACCGTTCCCCCCTGCGCTACGCAAAGGCTCGGCACCAAAACAGGATCGACGCTGTGGTCGCTGACCCCCGTTTCAACTCCGAAAACGGCGCGCAATACGCCAATTAAGCGCAGATTGTATTCATCCTCCGGCGCAGGGTAGCTCGTTATGCAGTGGAGGAGCGTCACGCCCTCCCGTCCGACAATCTCAAGCGCCCGCTCAATATCGGAAAGTTTTGAAACGCCGCTTGAAAGAATAACGGGCACAGGCGCCCTCCCCTCCGCGCGCTCGGCATCGCGATAAGATGCCAGCGCCTCAAGCAGCGGATAGTGATTGAGCTCAGGAGACGCGATTTTGATAAAATCCGGGCGGATTTCCAACAGTTCGGCAAGGCTTTGCAGCCCGAACGGAGAGCAGCCGAACTGAACCCCCCTGTGGTGCGCATAGTCGCGCATATCCGCATAAAAATCCGGCGGGCATTCAAGATTTTTGAAGCGGTCGTAGAGGCGGATTTTACCGGTCGGAAGCGTTACAAAGCCCGTTTCCGGATGCAGAATCTCATCGGCATAGACCCACTGAAATTTGACCGCATCCGCACCCGCATCCGCCGCCGTGTCAATGAGCGCATGCGCCTTTTCCCGCGACGATTCATGCGACGTACCGATTTCCGCAATGATTAAGCCCATAATTTTCCTCCAAAACCGCTTGCCGCCGCAAACAGGATGCGCTTAAAGCGCGGAAGCCGCAGTTTTCGCCTTAAAACGGTTCCGGTAAACGCTGAGCGTACTTGCAGGAAGCCAGCCGCCTTCAAAACCGTACCAACGCTCCCCGTCCAAAGACAGAGCGCGCTCGCGAACCTGTAAAATATCCGCCTTCCGGCAGTGTCCCGCCGTTTCCGCCGCCCATTCCGGCGCCTTCCGGTATGCAGCATAGGGAGCCGTTACCACCGCCCACTCAATATCGGGCGCAAGGGCAAGCGGGTACGTTTCGTCAAAGCGGATCGCGTTATCCTTTTTGCACGAAAAAAGCGCAAGCAAAACGAATATTCCTAAGGCAATACGCATCCGGTTAGGCATTTTTCGCTTCCAAATATTTTTTTACGGCCGGGTAGAGCTGTAAATCGGAATCGACAAAGGCGCGCTGTAAAATCTCTGCGGGCACCACCCACTCGTATGCCGTGTGTTCGCTCAACGTAAATGGAATCGTCTGTCCGTCGTGCGCAAGGCTCACCGCATACGCTTCGACGGAGCATTGATTTCCGCCGTGCATGAAGGTACAGGAACCGATTTTATCGCCGACAAAAGCCGCCACGCCGAATTCTTCGCGCATTTCGCGCTCGACCGCATCTTTTGCGCACTCTCCTTCATCAATTTTTCCGCCGGGGAATTCCCACCGTCCTCCCATCTCGCCTTTCGGCAAGCGGCGCGCAATCAAAATACGGTTGTCCCGATAAATAATGCAGGCAACGGATCGGCTCATACTACAGCACCGCGGCGGCAGGGAAGAGGAAATGCAGGAGGGCGACGACGATGCACGCAATGCCGACAATTTTTTGTTCGTCGATAAAGATTTTTTGCACGAGGGGCGGAATCTGGTCGGCAGCTATGCCGGAATTGACGAAATAGCCGAGCAGGATGCTGAGCGCTGCCGAAAGCCCTGCGGCGGCAGGAAGCAAATCGCCGATAATGACGACGCCGTGCACCGGAGAAAACAGTTTTACGAGCGCGGTAAAGAAGGACAGGCAGCCGACGACAAGGCAAAAGAGCCGGTCGTGCGAAGCCGTTACGCCGAATATGCGCGAAAAGAGCGATCCTTCCTCCGCATCTTGTTCGGACGCATCATCGGAAGCAAAATTATCTTCCATATCGGAAAAATGCAGTTCCGTGTCCCGGCTTGAAAAAAACATATAAAATCCTGCAAGCAAATTCAGCAGCACTGAAAGCAAATAAAACTGAAGCATAAAACCTCCAAACCTTCTTCCCGTTATCCGAAAGCGGCCGCGCAGCCTAAAAGCGCAAAACGGCGCCGTTTCCGCCGCAGCCTTAGCGTTTTACCACCGCAGCGGACAAGCGCCGCTCTTCATCCTGTACGGAAAGCGCCGCATCGATGCGGATTATATCATAGTCGCTCAACTTTGTCCTAATGAACGCCTCGCGGCCTTCGTACAGCTCCGTCACCGACTGTTCGGCATTTACGGCGCCGGTATTGTCGACGGCGGAAAAAACAACCGTCACCGGAAGCGGGCGATCAGGCTCTTTTCCTTTTATCGGAGTCAATTTCAAACTGGCGTAAACAAAATCTTCATAGGAAAAGGCCGACAAGGATACGGAAGCTCCCGCAACGGAAGCCGAATTGCGTTCGGAAAATGCCGAATAAAACCACACGAAGGCGGCAAAAAGTCCCACCGCAATCAAAATAAAGCGGTTGCTCTTCGTTGCAATCAAAACGCGGAAGAGCCCTTTGACCGGACGGCCACCCGTCCCGTTATAAAAATCGCGGACATTCTGCGGCGCATGTTTGAGCCGCTCTTCACGGTTGTAATAAAAATGCAGCGTCTCGACGCCCGGATCCCCCTTCCCCTTTTCCGCATCTTCATCCGCACTGATAACCTCTCTGTCTTCATTAAAAATCACCGTATGCCTCCCAAAGCGGCGCACACGTTTTATGCCGCCTACGCCTTTCCACATGGTATCGTAATTCCGCACTTTAATACAGCTGCAGCATCCGGCACAAACGCCTCCCGATGCGCACCCTTTCCCCGCGTTGACACGATACTTCCTTCAATTTATGCTTTTGCGCATGAATCGGATTTTTCTTCCTCTCATTTTTGCAGCCGCTTCTCTTACGTTCTTTTCGTGCGCACGGCAGGGGCGGGTTCCTACAATGGAAGAAAACGGATTGTTTTCGCTCGGATACGGCAATTTTGAAGAGCAGCTCAATCTGTTTTCCATGAATAAAGTAGGCGGCTTCAAAACGGAATTGGCAATGCGCGACGGATTTTTTTACATCGTAAACGGCGAAGCGCAGAAAATTCTTTCGCTCAATTCCTACGGCGATATGCTTTCTCTCTTTTATAATGAAGATTTTTACGGTTCCGGCGAAAAATCGCTGTCGACCAAATCGTCGGCAGGCAAATGGAAGAAAATCGCCTATCCTTTTGCGCTCGGCGGCGCCATTGCAGCCGATCCGCGTAAGTACATTTATACCGCCTGCGCAATTCCCAAAGAGCGCAACGAACAAAACGCAAGCGGCGACCTTTTATACAGCCAAGTCGTGCTGCGCATTTCAAGCGACAGCTCGGTGATCGACTATATCGGTCAGCAGGGGCCGGCGGGCACTCCCTTCCCCTATATTTCGAAACTGTACGCAACGGAAAACAACGAGCTGGTCGTCATCTGTAAAATGAATGACGGGCTGTGCGCCTACTGGTTTGCAGAAAACGGCTTTCTCCGCTACAAGGTGCCCGTCAGCGTCAAAAGCGTGCCGCTCATCGCCTCCGATCAAGCGCCGTCCGATATTTTTGTTACGGTCGAAAACATTGTGCCGGACAGCTATGCGCTGCGCCTGTACGTCAAAGCCGATTACTACCTGCCCTATATCGATGCCGAATCGAAAGTCCAGTCGGGCGTCCACTACACAAAAAGCCTCGTCTATCCGCTCGATGTTGCCGACGGCGCATTCGGCGAGCCGATCACCGTTCCGCCGTATGAAGAATCGGTGACGGAAAATTTCAGCCGTATGCAGTACCGCCTTCCGTATACCTTTCTCGGCATCACCAAAAACGGCTGGCTCTGCTTCATCGTAACCACCGAAACGGGATTCAGCATCGAAATGATCAACGACGTTACGCGCAATGTGGTCAAACGGCACTTAGACATCAATCACAAAGACGTGCTGTACTATACGCTTTCCTTTTCAAACGACGGCATTATTTCCGCGCTCCTTGCCGACAAAAATGACGCCCGCGTCGTCTGGTGGCGAGCGGATTTGCTCATCGCATCCCTCATAAAATGACGGCGCGGAAGAACACGGAAAGATACGCCCTCCCCGTTCTTCCGTCCGCCGACACACACGCGCTCCGCTTTCCTTAAATTCAACACGTTTTGAAACCTCGAAACGTGCAGCGGACGCTAAACTTACTCTATCTTTCAAGTCCCGTTCTTCCGTCCGCCGCTCTCGCTTACCGGATTTCCGATCATTTGACCTTTCCCGCCCTTTACGCTATATTCCGCTTCCGTATGGGGGTGCACCGGTTTCGACGGTTGTATGAATGCCCGTACTGCAAGTGGGCGTGAAGGTGCCCAAAACTGACAAAACCTATAACTGCCAAACGTGAAGAAGACTTCGAGTCTGAAAACGAACAGTTCGCTCTTGCAGCGTAAGTTGCATTGAGCCGGAATCCGCACCGTGCTGTTCCTAACGGAGCGAGATTCCGATGCCGACAGGGACTTGCCGCGTATGGTTTTTGGTACGTATGCGGGACACTCTACCAAAATACGGAGTAAACGCTTGTAATGCTGCTACTTGCTCCCGACAAATACCTCGCATTACTAAACTTGTAGACGTACCCGTGTTATACATTCGGACGGGGGTTCAATTCCCCCCATCTCCATAAAACGGACTTCAGCGATAGACGCTTGAAGTCCGTTTTGTATTCCTCATTTTCCCGCCGCCGATAAAGGGCGCACAGCACAGCGTAAGTTGTGCTATAATCGCTTCGATGCAAACCGTTTTGTCAAACAATATAACCGAACTTTTAGACGATCCTGCATCCGGCGCAATCCGGCGGATGTTTGAAGAAGGCTCTGCGCTCAAAGAGCGATACGGCGCCGAGCGCGTTTTTGATTTCAGTCTCGGAAACCCTGATTTAGAGCCGCCTGCAGGGCTGACGCGCGCAATAAAAGAGTGCGCGCAGGATACAACGCCGCTTCGGCACGGATACATGCCGAATGCAGGCTATGACGTTGCGCGCGCGGCGCTGGCGAGTAAAACCACGGCGGAACAGGAGCTGCCGGTCGACTTTTCGCATATCGTTTTGTCCGCCGGAGCTGCCGGCGCCTTAAACGTCGTGCTGAAGGCGCTTTTAAATCCCGGAGACGAAGTGCTGACGCTCCGTCCGTATTTTCCCGAATACGACCATTACATCCGCAATCACGGAGGAAGCGTGCTGCGCATCCGGACAAAACCGGACTTTTCGCTCGATCTGGCGGAGGTCAGCGCGGCATGCAGCGCAAAAACTGCCGCAATCATCGTCAATTCGCCGAATAACCCGACCGGCCGCATCTACCGGAAGGAAGAGCTCACCGAGCTTGCCGCCGTTTTGCGCGCCGCCGGAAAAAAATACGGCCGTCTGCCGTTCATCATTGCCGACGAACCGTACCGCGCCATTCTCTATGATGGCAACAGGGTTCCCCCGCTCTTTCCGCTCTACGAAAACATCGTTACGGTTACTTCCTTCGCCAAAAATTTCAGCATCGCCGGAGAGCGCATCGGCTACATTGCCGTAAATCCCGCCTGCCCGCTTTCCGCACGGCTCGTTGCCGCCTGCATCTTCTGCACGCAGATTTTAGGTTTCGTCAATGCGCCCGCATTCTTTCAAAGAGTCGTCGCCAAAAGCTGGAACACTCCGTGCGATTATTCCCCGTATGAAAAGCGGCGCGCACTCCTCATGTCGGTCATGGATGAAGCGGGTTTTACCTACGTGCGACCGGACGGCGCCTTTTACCTTTTTGCAAAGACACCCCAACGCTGGCAGGGAGACGACGGCTCATTTATCCGGCATCTTAAAAAATACAATATCCTCTGCGTACCGGGCGCGGCATTCGGCTGCAGCGGCTGGTTTCGAATCTCATACTGCGTTCCCGAAAGCACGATTTTGCGATCGAAGGACGCATTTTACCAGGCGGCACAATAATGAACATTCTGATGATTTCTTCTGAGGCAGTTCCCTTTGCGAAAACCGGAGGGCTCGCCGATGCGCTTTCAGCGCTTTCAAAAAGTCTTGCATCCCAAAACCACGATGTAAGAATCCTCATACCGCGCTACTACCGCATCGACCGCGCGCGCCTTCAATTTGCCGGCCCCCTGTCAGTCGATATGGGCGGCTACGAAATACACGGCGCGCTGTACACGGCAGCGCTCGGAACGGTTCCGGTCTATTTTATCGAGTATGAGCCGCTGTTCGGGCGGGACGGCATATACGGAAGCGGGACTTCCGGCGATTATGCGGACAATCCGCTCCGCTTTGCACTCCTTGCCCGCGCAGCGTTCGCGCTCTGCCGCAGCCTCAATTGGATTCCCGACATCATGCACGCGCACGACTGGTCAAGCGCCCTCGTCCCCGTTTTACTGCGGCACGGCATGAAGGCATCCGGTTTTGCGCGTACGGCATCCGTCTTTACCATTCACAATATGGGCTATCAAGGCTCCTATCCGCTTGAATCCGTCCCGATGCTCGGCATGAACTTCGATACCGTTTACGCCGCGGGCCTTGAACACTACGGTCAGCTGAACTTTTTGAAAGGAGCGATAAGCGCTGCGGACATCATCACGACCGTCTCGCCGACTTATGCAAAAGAAATCCGGACGGCGGAAGGCGGATTCGGACTCGACGGGCTTATGCGCGTGCGCTCCGATGCGCTGATCGGCATTGTAAACGGCGCCGATACGCGCGACTGGAATCCTTTAACCGACGCGCATCTGCCTGAACGCTACGGAATCGGACGCATGGAAGGAAAAAAAATCTGCCGCAGAGCGTTGCAGCGGCATTTTAATCTGCCGGAAGACGAGCGCTGCGCCCTCATCGCGATGGTAACGCGACTTGTAGAGCAAAAAGGCATCGCCGAAGTCTTTGCGCCGGCTTACGGCTGCCTCTACCGAATCTGCACGGAACTTCCCGTTCAGTTCGTCATACTGGGAAGCGGAGAGGCATGGTGCGAAAACGAAATCCGCGAATTGGAGCGGAAACTTCCGAATTTCAAATCCTTTATCGGCTACAACGAAGCGCTCAGCCACCTACTTGAAGCCGGAGCGGACCTCTTCCTCATGCCCTCGCGCTACGAGCCGTGCGGACTAAACCAAATCTATTCGGAATTGTACGGCACCGTGCCGATCGTAAGACGGACCGGAGGCCTTGCAGACACCGTTGAAGATTTTGACGGCTCAAGCGGAAGCGGCTTCCTATTCAACGAAAGCACGCCCGAATCCGTATTCAGCTCCGTAAAACGCGCCGTAACGCTCTTTCAGGAAGACAAAAAAACCTTCGCCGCAATACAAGCCGCCGGAATGCAAAAAAACTTTTCGTGGGACAAAAGCGCAGAAGCATACCTGAACGCCTACCGCACCGCATTACAAAGAACATAACAGTGGCAGGGAGCGGATAGGGATACATCCGGCGCGATGGAGGACGAAGATGCATCCCGCCTCGACGAAAAACGCTCCGTGCCCGAACGCCTCGTGTACCACACAAACGAACGGCCCGCATCAGAAACAGACAGGCATACGTTCCGGCAGGACAGAAAGCCCCATCCGCTCCACCTCCCAAACACGTGATGCGCCTCCCCATTCCGCTTCCTGCCGTCCGACTTATCGGACGACCGATCGGCTGTACGCATCCGAAAATGAAAATCCATCTGACAAAGCCCCCGCTTTCCGCTATACTGCGGCGCAAACCTCAAATGATAAGGAAGCCGCGGCATTCCGCTGCGGCGGTTCGGTACGTATATGAAGTCTTTTTTGAAAATATTTAAAATTCTTACGCCGAAGCAAATGCGGATGTGCAGCGTCCTCATCGGTTTTATGTTTATCGGCGCGGCGTTTGAAGCGGTCGGGATCGGCGCGCTCTATCCGCTCATCGGTATCATCGGACGGAAGGACTGGCTTTCCGCGCACACCGGCATCGCGGACGCCGTTTCGCGCATCGGCATTAAAACGCACCCGCAATTCATCATTTTGTGCGCACTGCTGCTCATCGCCTTTTATTTTGTCAAAAACGTCGCCCTCATCATACAGACAAAACTGCACCTGCGCTTTTCGCTCAACAATCAAAAGGACTACACGGAGCGGCTCTATTCGTATTACCTCAAAAAACCTTACCTCTATCACGTCAATATCAATTCTTCGATTTTGCAGCGCAACATAATGACCGGCGGGCGCATCGTTTTTGCCGACATCCTCGTTTCCGCGCTCGCGATTATCACGGAACTGATCACGGTTTTTATCATCTGGCTCATGTTGCTTTTCATGGACTGGGTGATTGCCCTCGCCTCCCTTTGCGTCATTGCGCCGCTCATCATGCTGATTCTCAAATATTTCCGAAAACGCATTACAAAACAGGGCGAAATCCAAAACGCGTGCACGGCGGAATACACGAAATGGCTTTTGCAGGGCTTGGGCTCGATAAAAGAGACGAAAGTCATGCAAAAAGAAAATTATTTTTGCAAAATGTTCAGCGCGTCGTACGCAAAATATTCCGATGCTACGCGGGAATTCATGTTTATCGACAAAATGCCGCGCATTCTCATCGAATTGACCGGCGTCGGCGGGATTCTTTTACTCGTGATCGTAAAAATTACGATGGGCGTCGCCCCCGAAACGATTGTGCCCTCTCTCGGCGTGCTGGGGCTTGCGGCGGTGCGCCTTATGCCGAGCCTCAATCGGATTATCAGCCTTTTCAACACGATAAAATTCAATATGCCGCTGTTCAATGAGATTTATGACGATCTCCTTGCAATCAAAGACGAAAAAGACCGGGACGAACAAAAGCGGATCCGCATTTCGACGGAAAAAATGCCGTTTACAAAGGAAATTGCGGTGCGGAATTTGGGATTTTCGTATCCGAACGCGGACAAAGACGTTTTTTCCGCCGTTTCGTTTACGCTTCCGAAAGGAAGTTTTGTCGGCATTATCGGTGCGTCGGGCGCGGGAAAAACAACGTTCGTCGATATTCTGCTCGGGTTGCTTCCGCCGAAAAACGGTTCCATCCGCGTCGACGGAAAAAATATTTACGACGACATTTCCGCGTGGCTTTGCAACATTGCCTACGTTCCGCAGACGATTTATTTGATTGACGGCACGATCCGCGAAAATATCGCGCTCGGCATTCCCGCCGAAGCCGTCTCCGATGAGCGCATTCAAGCGGCGCTTAAAATGGCGGAGCTTTCCGATTTTGTCGAAACGCTCCCCGAAAAAGAAAATACGCGCGTCGGCGAGCGGGGCGCCCTCCTTTCCGGCGGGCAAAAACAGCGTATCGGCATTGCGCGCGCGCTGTATTCCCGTCCCTCCGTCCTCGTGTTGGACGAAGCGACGAGCGCGCTCGACAACGAAACGGAAAAAAGCATTACGTCCACGATCTTAAAGCTCAAAGGCGAAATTACGATTATCGCGATTGCGCACCGCCTTTCGACGCTCGAAGACTGCGATTTCAAAATCAAAATCGACGGCGGACGAGCGCAAAAAGTGTAAGACGCGCGGAGAATGACCGCAACGGCGGCGCGCCGTTTTAAAACTTTTCCATTCGGGAAAGCATATTGTCAAGTTTTTGACCGTACTGCGGATCGGCCGCCCACGTTCCCGTCAATTCAAAAATAGTAGGCGCCTTCCCGCGCGGCTGCACCCATTTATAACGATTATCGATGAGCGGCTGCTTGAGCGGCGTCGATTCATCTGCGGCGTATGCGTGAAGATGCTGAATATGCGCCCGCACGCCCTGCCGTTCATTTTCAAACACCTCGCCGCGGCTCGTCTCGTCGATCGCCCCCAAACCGCAGTAATTGTGCATTTCCGTAGTAACCAGTTTACCGAAGCGCAAAAAACCGGTTTCAAGACACATCTGCGCAAAGGCAACATCGGAATTGATGCCTTCCAGCGCTCCTTCTTCGCGGTAATAATGCGCAAGCCGCTTCACCTGTTCGACGGACGCCTTCGGATTTTGAGATAAAAAATACACCGCAAGCTGCCGCTCGCTCATAACGGCGGCGCCCATTATGTTGCGCGAAATATACTTTTTAACGGGAATGGAGCGGCAGGAAAAAAGCAAGGCAGAAAAAAAAACGGCGCACACCTGCAAGAGCGCGCGCTTACGAGCACGCAGTACCGGCACGTTGCCTCCGCGCAGCGCCGCGCTCAAACCCATACGGCGCGTACATCCAACAGTAAAAATTGTGTTCATGTTCTGATTTTCGGAATATCGGCGATGCATATTTATAGAATTGTAGAGCCGCTCGAGATACATCCGAAGACGGGCGGAATTACTTACGCTGCAATACAAAGCGGTAAAACCGGTTCGTATTGCGCGAAAGGCGGGTAAACAGGATGACAAGTCGCTGCGAAATTCTTTTTTGTTATCGGAAAATTCTACGGGCGGAGATTTTGCGCGCATATCATGCGCCGAAAATTCCGCCGCGTCCCTCTCCACACAAACCACAACGAGGCGGAACCACACCAGTCCCGCCTCGTCTCTTATCTCTCCTCCGTGCGCTTTAGTGCGACGAATCTCTTACGATTTCTTCGCCGTAGCCGCCGTTGAGCGGCATCGGGAAGTAGGTGGTCGTTTCGGAGCGCATAACGCGGATTCCGCGGATGCCCGCTTCCCGAGCGGCAAGGATGTCGTCATCGCTGTCGCCGTAGTGCAGCTGGCTTTTGCAGTTGAGTATGTGGAAAGTTTTATCGTACTGCGTTTTTTCCTTGTACTTTGGGTCGCGGTAGTAAATCGGCTTCATGTTTTTAATGCCGAACGTATCGCGGATGATTTCTGCGCATTTATCGAGCTTATCCCACTTGTAGCCCTTGGGGCCGGTGCGTCCCGTGATAAAAATCACTTGGTCGCCGCGAGCCTGATGCATATCGATGAGAGCGCGGGCGGACGCTTTCGGAATAGAATAGGCGTCGGCTCCCTTTGACGCAAAATCCCAAAATGCTTGATTTTTGAGGTAATCGTTGGAATCCGGCGAATATTTATTTTTTCCGTAATAGAAAACCGGACTTGAAACGAGCGTCGTGTCGTCAATGTCAAAACTGACCGTCATCGGCGGCACGCCTTCAAGACTTTTCCGGATGTCTTCGACCGTCACCCAGTTGACCTTTTTCTGCGTGTCGCGTTCCCACGTCGTAAAGCCTTCGTGCGTGTATGGAACTTTCGGCCCCGCAGCATTGAGCGCCGCGCACAAAAACAGCGAAACAATCGCCGCGGCAAGCGGCTTTTTCATCATTTTTACCATAATTACTCCTTAAATTGGTATGCCGATTAGCATAAACTGCAGCATATCGCCTGTCAAACGGAAAAGCGCGCATTTTGCGCAGAACCGGCTCCCCCGCCGCTACGGCCGTTTTTCTGCACGGCCGCCGACGTGAGCCGCCCGCGGCAAAACGCTATCTGACAAGTACATCCGCGATATGCGGACATTCTTTCAGCTCTTCGGTAAGAGCGGCTTCCCGCGCTTTGTTCACGTAGTCCTGCGACTGGAAGCTGTAGGTAAAATTGGTGTGCACGTCGTATACGCCTTTCATCAACGCGTAGGCGTCTTCAGTCATAACCAGCTCTTCATCCGTCGGAATGACATAGATTTTGATACGGCTGTCGTCCGCGCTGATGCACGTTTCGGCATTGGCAGTAGAGCTGTATTCGTTCTTTTGCAAATCAAGTATTACGCCGAGCTCTTCAAGCCCTTCGAGCGTACGCCGGCGAATAAGGCGGGAGCGTTCCCCGACGCCCGCAGTGAAAACCAGCGCGTCCACATGCCCCAAAGCGGCCATATACGAGCCGATGTACTTTTTAAGCCGGTAGCATTCCATGTCGATTGCAAGGGAGGCCAGCGCGTCTCCCTTTTTTGAAGCCGCCTCTATGTCGCGCCGATCGGTATACTTTCCCGTAATTCCCAAAAGTCCGCTCATCTTGTTCAAGGCGCCGTCCATTTCATCGGCGCTCATACCGGTTTTCCGCATGATGTAAAACGGCAGCGCCGGATCGACCGTTCCCGACCGCGTGCCCATCACCAGTCCGTCAAGCGGCGTAATGCCCATCGACGTGTCATAGCACTGGCCGTTTTTTACCGCGCACACGGATGCGCCGTTTCCCACGTGGCAAATGATAAGATTCGTATCCTTCGGCTCCTTACGCAGCAAAACGGCCGCCCGCTTAGACGTATAGAGGAAGGATGTGCCGTGGAAGCCGTACTTACGGGCGTGATATTTTTCATACCATTCGCGCGGAACGGCATACAAAAAAGCGAATTCCGGCATCGTCTGGTGCCAGGCGGTATCCATCACCGCGCAATGCGGCACGTCCGGCAGCACTTTCTGCGCAGCTTCGATTCCCATAATGTTTGCCGGATTGTGCAGCGGCCCCAGATCCTGAACGCTCCGGAACGTTTCAAGCACTTCCGGCGTAATCATAACCGACTTGGTGAATTTGTCGCCGCCGTGCAGGACGCGATGGCCGACCGCTCCGATCACCTTCATGTCGTGAATAACTCCCAGTTCGGGATCCGTTATTTCTTTCAGAATCAGTTCAATCGCTTCCTTATGCGTCGAGCACGGACTTAAAATCTCCGTTTTCTTTCCACGCGCATTATGCGTGATGCCCGCGCCGTCCCGTCCCACACGCTCGACGATACCGTTTGCAAGAACTGCCTTGTTGTCCCAATCGTAAACCTGATACTTTGCGGAAGACGAACCGCAGTTGAGTGTAAGAATAACCATAAAAACCTTCAATAAATAGATTTGATTTTGCCGAGTATATTGGGATTTTCGGCCTTATTCAACATGAGCGCGCAGGCGATATCAATAGAGAGAAGCGGCAGGCAGCGCCGCACTGTAAACGGCAGAAAGGCGCCGCGTGCCGACGGAAAAACCGTCGACCGTTCAAAAATCTTCCATATATAAGCGCAGATACCGGAAGCATTCCCGAAAGGCCCCCGCCCGTAAACGGCTGTGCCTCACGGCGTTCCGGAAAGGAGCTGCCGGAAGCGTTACGAAGCGTCTCCGGCGTTCCGCAAGGCGACGTAGGTTTTTCCTGTGCCGCCGTCTTCAGGTGGGGCAAAGGCAAAGGAAGCGACGGCAGGACAGTTTGAAAGATAATCGGTGAGCGCCTGCTGCAAAATACCTTCGCCCTTTCCGTGAATGATGCTGAAATTGGTAAAATTATGGAGCGTGCAGAGGTCAAGCTGACGTTCAAGCGCACGGATTGCCGCATCAACGCGGAAACCCAATACGCGAAGCTCAAACTCAGGGCGGGCGTCGGGGACGGCGGCAAAATCAACGGAAAACGGAAGAGCACTCTGCGCCGCTTGCGTTTTAACCGGGATCAGCTCGCTTTCTTTTACCGTCATCGTAATGCTGCCGAATAAAACTTCCCAGCTTTCCTGTCCCGCTTTCCGAATGAGCGTCCCGCGCCGTTTTTCCTTTCCGTAAAGCGCCTCCCCGCCTTGGATCAGTGCGAGAGGCTCGGTATCGCGCCTGCCCGCAGGCAAAAGCGGCGTCGCATATTTGAGCGCATCGGCATTTTTAAGCCGCTTTTTCTTTGCGCTCTTCGCCGTATTTTTTACCGGAGGACGCGATGAAAGCTTTTCCCTTTCGGCAGAAAGCGCTTGCTCCTCCGCTTCAAGCGCCGCCTGCTTTTGCGCGACGGCCTTTCCCAAATCGATTACAAAATGCGCCGAAGCCTTCGTTTTTTCGGAGGTTAGCTCCCCCTCTTTGAGGCGGCGTACCAGATTCGCCAAATTTTTCCGCGCATCGATCAAAAAGTCATCCGCTTCGCGCTGGCGCTCTTCCTTTAATGCGTGCTCCGCTTCTTTGAGCGAAAGTGCGCGCGCTTCAAGCCGCCCTTCCCGTTCGCTAAGCGCAAACTCCCTCTTTTCAAGCTCCGCGCGAAGCGCATCCGCCGCCGCAAGCTTTTCCGTCAAACCTTTAATTAATGCCGAAACGTCCGCACGCTCGCCCACAATATACGCGCGCGCAGCTGCTGTAATACGCGGCGGAAGTCCGCTTTGTTCGGCAATGTCGAGCGCGCGGCTTTCTCCGGTTACGCCCATCTGCAGCCGGTACGCCGGAATGAGCGCGTCTTCGTCAAACGCAACGCTCGCATTCACGCAGGAAGCGGAGGCGTAGCCGTAATTTTTTATGGCGGCAAGGTGAGTGGTCACCAAAACGAACGCCTCTTTTTCGATGAGCGCATCGAGGACGGCCATGGAAATTGCCGCCCCCTCTTCAGGATCGGTGCCGCTTCCGAGTTCGTCGAGGATGACCAGCGAATCTTTTTGCGCGTCCGACACGGCGCGCGCGATATTTTTCATGTGGCCGCTGAAGGTTGAAAGCGAATGCTCAAGGGATTGCGTATCCCCGATGTCGGCAAAGAGGGATGAAAAGAGCGGCAGCCTGCTGCCTTCCGCAGCCGGAATCGGAAAACCCGTTTGATTGAGCATCGAAAATAGCGCGATAGTCTTAACTGCCGCAGTCTTTCCGCCGGTATTCGGCCCGGAAATGATGAGGACGCGCCGGTTATCGGGAAAGCGGATATCGATCGGAACCGCCCGCTCACCGAACAGAGGATGGCGCGCTTGCAAAAGCGTAAGCGGCGCGCCCGATGCGTTTTCCGCAAAAATCCCGTTCCGCGCCGCCCCCCACCGTGCCGCAGCATAGGTGTAATCAAGTTCGCTCATAACCGCCAACGCCGCATCAAAATCGGCTGAGAGCGGCCGGAGCGTTTCGCACAATTCAAAAAGCAGCCGCCGGATCGCCGCGCTCAATTCCTGTTCCGCCTCCGCAAGCTTGTTTGAGCACTCGACCGCCGCCGCAGGTTCGACGAACACCGTCATGCCGCTTTGCGAAACTTCGTGCACAATGCCGGAAATCGCCGACCGCCGCGCAGCTTTTACGGCAAGCAGCTGCCGCCCGCTACGCAATGCGGGCACGGAAGACGAAAGAATCGGCGCATATTTTGGGTCGGAAGTGAAGCGTCTGAGAATTCCGTTGATTTGCGCGTTGAGCGTCCGGATTTTTTTCCGGACGGCACGTAACGGCGGAACGTCGCGAAGCTGCCCGTCGGCATCGAGGAGCGAAAAAACGGCTTCCTCCGCCAGAGAAAGGTTCGGAAGGCTTTCCGTAAGCGCCAAAAGATTCCGGATATCCAATTCCGCCTTCCGCAGAGAAAGCGTCGCTCGCACGTGCGAAACGCTTTGGCAAAACCGCCCGATTGCAAAGAGCGCCGCCTGAGAAAGAGATGCGCCGCACGTTTCAAGCGCCCGGAATGCGCCCTCAACCGGAGCCCACGACAAAAGAGGAGGCGCGCTCATTGCATTAAAACAGCGCGCCCATTCGCGTCCGAGCGTTTTAAGAGCGGCAATCCGCTTTTCGTCGGTGAGCGGCGTTGCGGAAAGCACGGAAGCGCGCCCTTCTTCGCTTACGCAAAAGGCAGCGACTTCCCCAAGAATCGTATCATAATCGAGCGTATGCAGCGTATCGGTATCCATCGTCAATCGTCCCAGCCGCCGTCTTTCATTTGGTTCCGGATGCGTAGCCAGCTGTCGTAGCGTTCGCGCGAAACCTTCCCGCTCCGGACGGCTTCCGTAACGGCGCAGCCTTTTTCACCTGAATGCGTGCAGGACATGCCGAAATCGCACCGGCCGACCAGCGGCTTTAATTCCCGAAAATAGAACGCCAAGTCATCGGCATCGATACCGTGCGTAACAAAGCGGCGGATTCCGGGCGTATCGATGATCGAAGCCGCGCAGCCGATTCGTCCGCCGGTCAAAGCCGTGTTCAGCGTCAGGCGGATGAGCGTTCCCTTCGTCGTCGTGTGGCTGCCGCGTCCGTACTTTTTGGATAGGCTTCCGGTTTTCAGCACGCACGTGTCGTCGAGCACATTGATGAGGCTCGATTTTCCGACGCCCGACTGCCCGACCAGCACGCTCAAATGATTTTCAAGCAGCAGCGCAAGTTCCGCCATCCCCTCCCCCGTTTTTGCAGAAAGGCGCAGCGTCCGGTAGCCGAGCCCCTCCCAAATGCACAGGCGCTCTTCCGCAAAAGAAAGCAGTCCGTTTTCTTCTATTAAATCGTATTTATTGCACACAATAACCGGATTGAGGTTGAGATATTCAATTTGCGCGAGGGCGCGGTCGATAAAACGCGGGCGGAACGGCGGCATGTCGGGAGAGGTAACCAGCAGGATAAAATCGATGTTCGAGGCAAGCAGCTGCGGGCAGCGGCCTTTGACGTTCCAGCGGACAAAAGCGTTTTTACGGGGAACGATTCCGATAATCTGAGCCTTATGCGCATCGAGCGCGTCCGCTTCAAGCTCCACCCGGTCGCCGGGAGCAAGCGGGTTATAGTAGTGCACGTCGGATTTCAGCACCTTGCCTTTGATAGAACACGTGCGCACCGCCCCATCCGTGCACTCAACTTCAAAAAAATTATTACTGCCCGCAAGCACCGTTCCCTGCATGGCGCGATTATGGCTGCAATTCATTTTTCTTTCAAGGCAGCGGCGGACGGAAGAAGAGACACGTGAATGATGGAACAGCTCGACCGTCTCCGCTTCCAGTTTTGCCAGCGCAAAATTGGCGAGTAAGATACCTCATGCGGCGGACGGGAGAAGAGGCTCGTGAACAATACAATGTCTCGGCCGTCCGCTGCCAGTTTTGCCTTGTGATAAACTGGCGAGGCGGACGGGGAAACAGATACGTGAATGATAAAATGGTTCGACCGTCCGCTTCCAGTTTTGCCAAACGGCAAAACTGGCTAGTGTGATCTCCATGCCGCGGGCGGGAAGGCGGACGGAGAAGGCGGACGGAGAAACAGGCGCGTAAACGATGGAACGGTTCGACCGTCCGCGTCCAGTTCTGCCATGCAGCAAAGCGGCTTGCGCGATCCGGCGGCGCACGCGGCGCGCTCCTTTTGTTTTCGGGAAGTTTTTGGTATAGTGCGGGCAAAAGACGGCGGCTTTGGCGGCGGATGGAGCAGCCGAAAGAGCCGGATACGAGAGGTGCGATATGAAAAAGTTCGGCATGGCGCTGTGTGCACTTTTGGCGGTGTGGGGCGGATGCTCAAAAGCGGACCGGACGGACGCAAAAACGGCGGAGGCCGATTCCGACGATTTCTATGTGCTTGCCGTTACGCCGCAGGGGGAATTGCCCGACGAGGTAAAGTTTCCGTCGATTCAAGTGCAATTTTCCGAACCGGTAATACCGCTCGGCGCGCTGGGAAAGCCTTCCGCAAAATCCGATATTGTTACGATAGAACCACCGCTCAAGGGCGTTTTCCGCTGGTACGGCACAAGTTTACTGAGTTTTGAATGCGAGGATGCCGTAGCGGCGCAGCACGCGTATACGGTCAAAATCAATCCGAAAACGCGCAGCCTCGTCGGAAAAGCCGTTACGGGAGCGCTCACGTATTCCTTTCATACCGAAGCGTTACGCATCATATCCGTTATACCCGGCTACGGGAGCGTCAAACAGGGCGCGTACATCGATTCCGATGCGGCGCCGCTTTCCGAAGCGCGCGATATCGGCGTTTATTTTAATGCGCCCGTCAATCCCGACGTTCTCAAAGAATACATACGGGTAACGGCGGAAAAGCCGTCGGCGCGGCCGCTCGTAAAAGAAGACTGTCAATTCGACATAGCCCAAGAGGATGCCGCCACGGTACGCCTCACGCTCAAAAACGATTCCCGCATCGAAGAAGACGCCCTGATAACCGTGCGTCTGATAAAAGGCGCGCGCGCCGATACGCATACGCTCCCGCTTACCGAAGAGGCCGAAGGGCATTCGTTTCGGACAATCGGCGCGTTCGCCAAACGTTCGGTCGACTTCCACCCCGGATACTTCGGCGGAGACGAATCCAATCCGGTTGCCGTTGTCTTTTCGTATCCGCTCAAAGCGGGACAGGAAGCGCCTCTTGCAAAACGCATAAGCGCCTCGATTCAAAAAGAGCTGACTGCCGACAACATTGCCCTTCACGGAAAGCTGCTCGTCGTGCACGGCCTGCCGGTCGAATACGAATCGGCGTACACGCTCACGCTCCAAAGCGGATTGCAAGTCGAAGATATTTACGGCAGAACTTTTACACTCGATGCGGATGAAAAAATTACGGTAAAAGTCGGCAAGGCACGGAGTTTCGCTCAATTTAAAGGACACGGCCTCCAGATTCTCGAAGCGGCCTTTCCGCCGCGCATTGCCTTTCAAATGCAAAACGTACAGCCCGGCTCTTGTTATTCCGTGCGCTCGCTGATCAAACAAGATGCAAAAATCTTGAGCGTTCCGACCTTATTTGAAACGCTCCCGCGCAATAAAAAAATCCTTCAGATTCTTGACCTCTCCCCCTTTTTGACGCCGATAGGATCGGCGCCTGAGGAAACGGGATACCGCGGAGCTGCTTTATTCGATGCGACGATTTTCTACGAATATTCGTACAAGGATTGGAAAACCCAAGAGGAAAAGACGGAAATCGCAAAGCATGAAAACCGCCAAATCATTCAGGTAAGCGACTTGGGCTTGACGGTACGCTTCGGGCACAATAAGGCGGCGGTGCTCGTAACGAGCATGAAAAGCGGCGAGCCGGTTCAAAATGCGGAAGTAACCGTCCATACGGTCAACCTCCGCACAGACGATTTTGATGTTGCCAAAAAAAACTATCCGACGCTCGGAAAAGCCCGCACCGACGCAAACGGTTTTGCCGTCATCTCTTTTCCGGAAAAAGCGCTCTCCCGCCTGAGCCGGGAAGCCGTCTTTGTGGCGGCGGAAACGAAAGACGACCGCGTTATCTTCCGGCCGCAGAGCCATAACCCGTGGCGCTTTACGGTCGAAGGCCTCCGCAGTCCCGAGCAGGCGGAAGAGGCGGAGGCGGCCGTATTTTTGTTTACCGATCGGGGATTGTACAAACCGGGTGAAACGCTCTCTTTCCGGGGGATTGACCGGACGCTCAAAAACGGAGAATACGCCTCCTACCGCGGGCAATACCGGATCGTTTTTGAAGATGCCGACTGGGAGCCGCAAACCTATGCGGCAGTTGACGGCACGATAGAAAAAAACGGCAGCTTTTGGGGAAGCGTCCGCATTCCCGACTCTCTTAAACCCGGCTCCTACCGCCTGACGTACCGGCGCGTCAATTCGGCAGAGCCGGCAAACGAATCGACTCCGGTGCAGATTCAATTTTTTGAGCGGCTCCGCTTTGAAGTCACCTCATCGATTGCGCCGCTTGCCTATTACAGCGGCGACAGCATAACGGCGCGCATAACGGCGCAGTATTTGGGCGGCGGAAACCTTGACGGCTCTCCGTTCAGCGCCTATTGGTCGCGCGAGGCGGTCGGCTTTCGGCCGGAAGGCGCGCAACTTGAAGGTTTTACGTTCGGCCCGGAAACCGGCTACGACGGCTACACGGTTGTCGGTTCGGAAGACGGCGCGCTCTCAAGCGACGGCAGCGCGAGCGTTACGAACAAAACCGGCGGCGAAAAACTATCCGGCACGGCGTACAGCTACCGCATGGAAGCCGACATCTCCGATTCCGGCGGGCAGCACGTCGCCTCCGTATGCCGCGCGCTCGTCCATCCTGCGCGCTTTTACATCGGCTTGAGCCCAGCGAAAAACACTGTCGGCTTTCCGGAAAAAGGGCGCGCGCTGAAATTCGACTATGTGTGCGTTACGCCGGAAGGCGAGGCTCCGTCCGCATCCGACCTTCCGCGAAAAAACAGCGGAAAGCTGAAAGTGCAGCTTTTACGCGAAGAATGGAAACAGGTTCAGCAGCTTTCATGGAACGGGGAGCTCAATACGCGCTACGACCGGGAACTGGTGAGCGAACAAACGGCGGAACTCCCTTTATCCGGCAGCCGATCGCGCACGGAGTTTTCCATAACGCCGCCGAAAGGCGGCTCCTACCTCTTGCGCCTCTCGGCAACCGACAGCGCAGGCCGCGCCGTCATCACGGAGCGGCAGTTTTACGTGTTCGGCAGCGACTGGTCGTACTTCAACCGCTCAAGCGCGCAAGAAATTACGCTCATTCCCGACAAAAAGCGCTACAAAGCAGGCGACACTGCGCGCATCCTCATGCAGAGCCCGCTTCCGAAGGGCAAATATCTCATCACCCTTGAACGGGAAGGCATTATTTCCGAAGAAGTCCGCGACCTTGCCGCGCCAACCTCCGTCATCGATATTAAAATAGAAGAAAATTACGTTCCGATTGTGTATGCGGCCGTTTCTTCCTATTCGCTCCGCAGTGAAGGGCCGGCAAAAGATTTTAATACGCGGGATTTGGGAAAGCCGAAGGGGTATTTCGGCCTTGCGCCGCTGTACGTCGATACGGCGGCAAAACGCTTCGACATCGCAATAACGACGGATAAGCCGTCGTACCGGCCGGGACAAGAGGCGACGATCACCCTGCGCGCCGCAAAAGACGGCAAAGCGCTTGCCGACTCGGAAATTACGCTGATGGCGGTCGACCGCGGCGTCATCGACTTAATCGATTACCGCGTGCCGGATCCCGTTTCGTTCTTCTATGCGCCGGAGCGCTTTCCCCTCTGCGTCGGCGGCGGCGACAGCCGCGCCCTGCTCATGGATCCGGTAACGTATGAGGTGAAAAATCTTACCGGCGGCGACAGCCGCGGCAATGAAAGCAAATTCGAAACCCGGAAAAACTTTGAGCCGACCGCCCTCTTCATTCCGAATCTCGTTACCGACCGGAACGGAGAAGCTTCGTGCACGTTTACGCTGCCGGATTCCCTGACGGCCTACCGCATTACGGCAGTCGGCGTACACGAAAACCGCTTTGCCTTCAGCGAAGGCCAAATGAACGTCGCAAATCCCCTTTCCGCCCGCGCAGCTCTTCCGCAAATGCTCAGACTTTCCGACGCCGCTGAAGCGGGCCTTACGCTTTCAAACCGCGAAGAGAAGGCGCACGAGGTGAGCGTGGAACTCCGCGTCTTGAGCGGCACGGATCGGATTAATGCCGAAGAAGCGGAAGGCGACCTTGTAAAGATTCCGGGAGAGGCGGAAGTGCGCGGCAAAAGCCGGAAGAAAATCAGCGTTGCCGGCGGAAAGACTGAAGCGATCTCGTTTACCGTGCAGGCAAAGAAGGCAGGCTGGATCACCCTCGAATACGTCATTGAAAGCGAAGCGCTGCATGAAAAAATCCTCCTCCCGCTTGAAATCGAAAAGCCTTCTCTTTTTGAAACGGTTACGGCGGCAGGCGAAGTGCGCGCAAACGCAGCCGAAGAGCGCCTCATCTTGCCGGAGGATGCCGAAGACGGGCGGCTTTCGCTTACCGTGCAGTTAGATCCGACGCAGCTCGGTATGCTGCGCGAAGCCGTTCAGTACGTTTTCCATTACCCGTACGGCTGTCTTGAGCAGCGTTCGTCGGCCGTTTTGCCGCTCATTATTTTCGGCGACGCAATAAAGGCATTCGGGCTGAAGAGCGAAGTAAAAAATCCCGTGCCGGTGATAAAAAAGGAAGTGAAGGCGTGGGCGGCATCGCAAAAACCGAACGGCGGCTTTCCGTATTGGCCGAACGGGCGCGGAGATTCCCCGTTTGTTTCGGCGCGTATTGCAGAAATCATCGGCATTGCAGAGAAAAACGGCATTGCGCTTTCAAAAACCGTCGATACGGATGCGCTCTACCGCTATCTTATCGCCCAAGCCGAACGTTTAGCGGAACGCAAGGATACGAAAAACGGCGGGTACGACGTCGCGTCGCTCTGCTACGCGGCATCGCTGTTACGGAAAAACGGCGCCCTGCCCGCGCTGACGGAGATTAAAGAGGCGAGCGACACGGACATCCGCGCGCTTTCGCTCTGCGCCTTGGCGCATCTCAATGCGGGAAGGGGCGAACGCGCGGCAGCGATCGCAAAAAAAATGCGCCGCTTTATCAAACTGACTACGCAGGGAGCGGATATCAGCGATACGGCAACGGAAAGCGCGTACTGGCCGAATTTTAACGACAGCGCCGAAAAATTTGCGCTCTGCCTGCACGTGTTCAGCGCTCTTAATGCGGAGGACGAAATAAACCGCCATCTGCTTTACGAATTACTGCAGCTGCAAAAAGCAAGCAAGGGCTACTGGCAGAGCACAGCGACGACGGCGCGGGCGCTTTCGGCAATCGACGCGTACATCCGCGCCAATAAGCTCAAACAGCTCAACGTTACGGCCAAAGCCCTCTTAAACGGAGAACCGCTTGTCAGCGCTGCGTTTCATGGCATGACGGCGGAAGCGGCGGAAAGGCAATTCGATTTTAAGACGCCGCCGCTCGATTCGGCGCCGAAAGGGCGGGAACTCCCGCTGACATTCAAAAAGAGCGGGACCGGCTCGCTGTTTTATACGGCCAGCATGAAATACGCCCTCCCTGCCGCAAAGCAGACGGCGCGCGACGAAGGCATTTCGCTTTTCACCGACATCATCGACGTAAAGACCGGATCTCCGGCGCTTGACGGAAAGCTCAAAGCCGGCCGGCTTTACCGTCAAAAGATATTCGTATCAACTACGAAAGCGCGCGCCTTTGTAGCCGTACGGGCGCCGGTTCCCGCCGGCTGCGAAATCATAAACGCAGCTTTTGCCACGACCGGCACGGCCGAAGCCTTCGCGCACGCAAACGATTCGGAAGACGACGAGGCAAAGCCGGATGCATACGACTACGGGCTGTCGTATCAGGGCATTTACGATGCGGAAGTCCAATACTTTTGGAATTTCTTTCCGCGCGGGAATACGTCCGTCGAATTCCTTTTCCGCGCCGTCCGCAAAGGCAGCTACGGCGTACCGGCGGCAACGGCGGAATGTATGTATGAAGAAGCGATTTTCGGGCGCACCGCCGGTATACGCTGGACAATCGAATGAAGCGGCGGCGAAACCTTCTTTACCGGGCAGCGGTAATTCCGAGTGCGCTTGTGCTCGTATACGCCGCGCTCCGCTTTTTGCCCGACCCGGCGCTCCGCCGCTTTACCGAGCGGCAGTACAGCTCCCGCTTTTACGACCGCAACGGCACGCTCCTGTACGTGCTGCCGCTTGCAGAAGGACTCCGCCGCGAATACGTCCCGCTTGAAAAAATCCCGAAGGAACTGGTCGCGGCCTTCATTGCGGCCGAAGACAAAAACTTCTACCGGCACTGCGGCATCGACTTCACTTCGATTGTGCGGGCGTTCAATCAAAACAGAAAGGCCGCGCGGATTGTCAGCGGCGCGTCCACGATTACGATGCAGCTCGTCCGCCTCATCCATCCGCGAAAAAGGCCGCCGCGCCTTGCCGAAAAAGCCGTCGAAATGCTTTATGCCGTCCGCATTGAATGTAAGCTCTCCAAACGAAAAATCCTGGAACTCTACCTAAGCAACGTGCCCTTCGGTTTTCAAATTGAAGGCGTTGCAAGCGCGGCGCACGCATTCTACGGCGTGCAAGCGGATGCGCTCTCCCTGCTCAGCCCGGAGGAAATGCGGACGCTTTCGCTCATTCCTAGACGGCCGGCATCCTATGCGCCGAAAAAAAACGCCGCCTCCCCGAATCGCTGGCCGCACTTTATCAATTACGTCAAAAGCGAATACAAGAGGCGCGGCAAAGTCATTCCGCCGGAATTGACGCTTTCAATCGACAACGAACTTTGCGCGCTCCTTGAACGGAGTATGCAAAATAAACTCGACGCCTACCGGAACGCACGCGTGCATAACGGTTCGGCATTTGCCATCAACAACCGTACCGGAGAAATTGTGGCATGGGTCGGCAACGGATCCTTTGACGACGCCGAACATTCCGGCCAAATAGACGGCGTTCTGGTAAAAAATCAGCCCGGCAGCGCGATGAAGCCGTTTTTATACGCCTTCGCGCTTGAAAACGGTTTTGCGCCTTCAGCCCTTCTGCCGGACATTTCGGAGGATTTCGGATCGAGCGGCGTGTATGTTCCGCGCAATTTTAATAACCGCTTCAACGGGCCGGTGCGGCTGCGCATTGCGCTCGCTTCAAGCCTCAACGTTCCCGCAGTGCACATTCTCAATGCAGTCGGAATCGATGCGTACCTGAGCGCGCTATCGCTTTTAGGATTTCAGTCGCTCGACGGCACGCGCGAAAAAACCGGACTTTCGCTTGCGCTCGGCAGCAATGCGGTAACGCTCTTTGAGATGGTGAGAGCCTTTTCGGTTTTTACCAAAGACGGCGCAATTCCCAAAGAGCTTTCATACACCGTGCGGCACACGCCGGCGCCCGTTACCCGCGTGTACGCTCCGGATACGGCGCGCATCCTCTGCGACATGCTCAGCGACAAGGAAGCGCGCGCGCTCGGATTCGGGCACGCAAAAGTGTTCGACACGCCCTATCCGTGCATCTTTAAAACGGGAACCTCAAATCAATTTCAGAATATCATTGCGCTCGGTTCGACGACTGAATATACCGCCGGCGTGTGGATGGGCAATCTTGCCGGAGAAACGGTGATCGGAAAGACGGGCAGCAGCATTCCGGCACAAATCGTCCGCGAACTGTTAGACGCTCTGACGGCGCAATACGGCGCAAAAACCTTTCTTCCGCCGAAGCTTTACGAAAAGCAAAAAATCTGCGCGCTGTCCGGGATGGCTTTAGGCGCGCAGTGCCCTTCGGCCGTATCCGAATACGTGAAAAAAAATACCGAACGCGCGCCGTGCTCGTGGCACCGCAAAGAAAACGGAATGCTGCGCGTCATCTATCCCGCAGAATACGCAGCGTGGGCGAACGGAAAAAACATCGGCGGCAGCGCGCAAAGCGGCGGGCGCCTTACCGTCGCCTACCCGAAAGACAACGCCGTCTTCCTATTCGACGCCTCGCTCGTACCCGAATCCCAAATGCTTCCCGTATACGCAAGCGGCGGAGAAGCAAAAGAAGCGGAACTGTTCGTTGACGGGAAAAGCTTCGGCTCTGCAAACGGCGCCTCCGGCTGGCGCATCCCCCTCGAGCGCGGGCACCACCTCATCATCGTCCGTTCGGGCACAGAAGAAGCCCGCTGCCGCTTTGCCGTCCGCTAATATGGGTGCGGGCGGTGCATTTTAGGCACGGAAGAAGCCTGCGGCCGCTTTGTCATTCACTCATGGACGCGGGCGGACTTTCGTAAGCGGCGGGGCAAGCGTATTCGGGTGGCGTATTCAATCTTGAATGTGGGCGGAGCAATAACGCTCAGATGACGCATCCCCCTCGAGCGCGAGCAGCACCTCATCATCGTCCGTTTGAGCACGGAGAAGTCCGCTTCCGCTTTACCGTCCGCTAATGAACGCGGGCGGCTTTTCGTAGGCAGCGGAGCAATCACGATCAGATGGCTCAGTCCTTTTGAGCGCTGGAAGAGTTTAATAGGTGGCGAGGCGAGCATATTCGGGTGATGCATTCTTCTTGTGCGCGGAGAAGCCTGCTGACGTTTTGCATCCGTTAGTGGGTGCGGGGGGGGGGGGGGGGGGGCCACACCACATTATTTTAGAGAGGGGGGGGGGTTTTTGAAGGGGGGGGGGCGGCGGTATGATGGTTTTGTTCTTTGTGATGGTTTT
>CAUTZW010000006.1:0-56064 GCA_963543045.1 uncultured Treponema sp. | reverse complement strand
GATTGGAGCGGTATTTCTCCGGCAATTTTCGGTGCGATGTTTCAGAGTGTGATGAAGCCGGAAGAACGGCACACTTTGGGAGCGCATTATACCAGCGAAACAAATATCTTAAAACTCATTCATCCGCTCTTTTTAGATTCTCTGTGGACAGAATTTGATAAATACAAACAGTACACATCCGAAGCCCGCGTAACAAACTTGAACGCGCTGCATGATAAAATTGCACATTTAACCTTTCTTGATCCCGCCTGCGGCTGCGGGAATTTTTTGGTTATTGCATACCGGGAGCTGCGTCTTTTGGAACTTGCGATTATTGAAGAATTGAAAAGCGCAGATCAGCAGCTGCTTGATGTCGGCGAATATATCAAGGTAAATGTTAATCAGTTTTACGGCATAGAGCTTGAAGAGTTTCCCGCTCAGATTGCGCAAACGGCGCTGTGGCTGATGGATCATCAAATGAATAGACTGGTAGGCAGCCGCTTCGGTCAATACTTTGCGCGTATTCCGTTGGTTAATTCCGCGTCGATTGTACAGGCAATGCGCTTGCGCTTGATTGGGAGACCATCGTAGCAAAACATAACCTTTCGTATATTCTCGGCAATCCGCCGTTTTTAGGTGCGCGGGTAATGGAGAAAGAACAGTCCGCGGAACTTGCAATGCTTTTTAGCGGGATAAAAAATGCAGGGAATCTTGACTACGTTACGGGCTGGTATAAAAAGGCTGCGGAGTATATTCAAGGAACGCAGATTGAATGCGCCTTTGTTTCTACCAATTCCATTTGTCAGGGGCAGCAAGTCCCTATTTTGTGGCCTGCTCTTTTTGCACGCGGCATTCATATCAATTTTGCGCACCAGACTTTTAAGTGGTCGAATGAGGCGCGGGGAAATGCGGCGGTGTACTGCATTATTGTCGGCTTTTCTCTCCGGAACCGAACGGAAAAACAACTCTTTTTATATGATGATATAAAAGGAGAGCCGAAAGCTCAAACAGTCAAGCGGATCAATGCTTATTTAGCCGATGCGCAACATGTGTTTATTGATAGTAGAACAATACCATTGGATGCCGTTTCCGAAATGGGCATAGGAAATAAGCCGATTGATGATGGAAATTATCTCTTTTCTGATGAAGAAAAAGAGGCGTTTGTAAAACTGGAGCCGCAGTCCGCAGCATATTTTAAGCGCTGGTATGGTTCTGATGAGTTTATCAATAATAAAGTACGCTGGTGCTTATGGCTCGGAGATTGTCCGCCTGATAAGCTTAGAAAAATGCCGCATTCATTGCAGCGTATTGAAAATGTCCGTACATTCCGACAGATGAGCAAAAGTGAGGGAACGCGGAAAATAGCTGATACACCGACACGGTTTCACGTAGAAAATATGCCGGTAGCTACTTATATAGCGATTCCTGAAACATCATCAGAAAATAGGAAATATATTCCGATAGGATTTTTAGACCCCTCTGTATTGTGCAGTAATGCCATGCGACTAATACCTCATGCAACGCTGTACGAGTTTGGGGTGCTTACCTCACAGATGCACATGGCGTGGATGCGTACCGTATGCGGGCGGCTGGAAATGCGGTATCGCTATTCTGCGCAGATTGTGTATAACAACTTCCCGTGGCCGGATATTTCGGAAGCACAAAAGGCAGCTATTATTCAAAAGGCGCAAGCGGTATTGGACGCGCGGGCGCAGTTTCCCGATAGCTCCCTTGCCGACTTATACGATCCCAATACTATGCCGCCGGTACTCACCAAAGCGCACGCCGCCCTTGATTCCGCTGTGGATAAGCTCTATCGTAAAACAGCCTTCCCCGACGATGCCGCCCGTGTGGCTTTTTTGTTCGAGCTGTATGGGAAGAAGACGGAGGGACTGCTTACGGGGATTGGAAAGAAGCGATAGATAAGGGGGATGCAAATATGCCACGAACAACTATCTTAGATTTAGATGCCCAAGAAGCTTTATCTTTCTTCTTAGATTCAAAGATATATTGCTCATTGGATTTTCCCACGTATGTCACTTTTGGTGCATTACTGACCTCAATTAATGGCTTTCTATCAGAACATCCTTATATACTTAATCATGCACATCCGGAGAATTATGAGAATGTCAATTATGTCATAGCATCAAATAAAGACGGAAAATACGATTGGAGACCTTTTGAACTGATTAATCCTATTCTGTATGTGCAGCTCGCAAGAACTATTACGGAAGAAACATATTGGAAAGATATTTGCAACCGATTTAAAGAGTTTGCTGTAAATCCATGTATAGAATGTATGAGTATTCCTGTCGTTCAAAATACAACGCAAACAAATCAAAAAGCACAAATCTTAGCATGGTGGGAAAATATTGAACAACGCTCCATAGAATTGTCTTTAGATTATGAGTATCTTATTGAAACTGATATAACAAATTGCTACGGTTCCGTCTATACCCATTCGATAGCATGGGCATTGCACACAAAAGATGTCGCAAAGCAACAGAGACGGGGAAACTTAATCGGTAATATCATAGATAAATATATCCGTTCAATGCGCTATGGCCAAACAAATGGCATCCCGCAAGGTTCCGTTTTGATGGATTTTATTGCTGAAATGGTACTGGGATATATTGACATGATCCTATCCGATCGAATCAAAGCAAATAATATTACGGATTATCATATCTTACGTTACCGCGATGATTATAAGATATTTGTCAACAATCCTCATACAGGAGAACACATCTTAAAAATCATAACTGAAGTTCTTGCTGAATTTGGAATGAAGCCTAACACATTAAAGACAAATACATACGATAATATAATTTTGCATGCAATCAAAAAAGATAAAATTGCATGGTTGATAAAGAAACAATCTCATAAGGATTTACAGAAACATTTACTGTTAATATATAAACACTCATTAGAATACCCTCATGCAGGTAGTCTAATGAAACCTTTACAAGGTTACTACTATCGAATAAAAGAGAAAAAAGGATTACAAAAACATTCTAAGTCGCTAATAGCTATCATTGTTGATATTGCGTATCGCAATCCACGAACGTATGCAATATGTGCGGCGATGTTAAGCATATTATTAACTCGCCTACAAAATAAGAGTGAGCAAAAAGAAATGATTACTAAAATAAAAAACAAATTTAACTTGATTCCGAATACAAGCAGTATGCTTATATGGCTGCAGAGGATAAGCTTATTTTTTAACCTCGATATAAACTATAATGATGCTTTATGTCATTTGATTGATCATGCTTTCAAAGAGACAGATGAGAATTCTCTCTCAGATACTGATATAAATCAAATCTGGAATATGGATTGGGTAAATTCTGCGGAATTAAAAAACATACTGAAGACAGATAGTATTATCAATAAAACAGAATTCAAAAAACTTTCAAGAGAAATCTTGTTAAAAGAGATAGAGGCTTCATTGATAAGAAACTATTAAGGACATATATCTCTCACCCTATGCATAAATAAAGAAATTTATTGACTTACTAAATTAAGATGATATAGCCAGAGAAAAGACAGGAGATATCGGGAAAATAATAAGTACACTTGCACAATATGCAATAACAAGGCTAGGATATTTCTCGATATTCCAACAGAATGCAATATCGTAAGTATGCATATTTCCTTTTACATACACGACAGCTTTTTCCAGCACTACAGCATTCGGAAGATTTTCTTGATTATAATACCCATACTCCTATGTTACCTAAATATAGACAAATGTTAGAAACATTAAAAACTTATGGGAGATCGCTTACTCAACTATCTAAAACACAAATTAATGAATTGCTCTCAATAGCTCCTTTCTCTTTGGTAGAAAAATAATGTATATATCACACAGAAATATAACCGCTCAGCTGTAAGTAAAAGAGTTACAAAGCAAGTAGGTATTTTTTGAATATGTAAGATTAGAAATATTCATTGAAAATCCTATCTCTTCTCCCTATTTTTCCGGTGCGGGGCTGCAGTCCGTGTAGGATGCTCCGCCATTCCGCAGCGGAACGGTGGAGCGTCTTGGAAAAACGGCTGCCCCTTCCCCTACTCCACGCAGGCGCCGGCAGGGACTGCGTCCGCTTCGGTGAGCATGGCGCGTTCCCAGTCCAGAAGGGCTTTTTCCGTATCGGCTTCGTCGCCTTTTACGTCGCACAACACGCGGAAAACTTTTTCCGTTCCGCTCGGGCGCATCCAAATGAAAGCGACGGGCGTTTTGTCTGCATTGAAAAAGCGGATTTTTAAGCCGCCGTTCGCGTTGTTCCAGTCCGCCGCGTTTAAAACTTCTTCCGTGCCGTTCGTCGTGTCGGCTTCGTATGAGTCAATGCCGTATTCGTTCCTAATGTCCTCGTACTTATTTTGCCAGTTCCGCTTAAAAATCGAC
This sequence comes from uncultured Treponema sp., assembly GCA_963543045.1. GTDB lineage: Bacteria > Spirochaetota > Spirochaetia > Treponematales > Treponemataceae > Treponema_D. The sequence continues at coordinate 51,680 of CAUTZW010000006.1, read as the reverse complement.
TGAAAACGGCTTTTGAGCGCACCTTTGTCCTCTGACTTGACGTTGAGAACGGCACGCGCTTCGCTTACGCCCGTTGTCGTGTAGCACGGCAGACTTTTGATGATGTCGGAAAGCGTAAAATCGTCTTTGTAAGCGTCGGTCTGCCCCGATTTTTCACACCACAGCCGGAACAGCCCTTTTTTGCCGTCCGAATCGCGGATCGTCAGCAATTTGACGAGTGCAAACAGCGTTGCAAGCGGGTCGCGGACGCTCGACGGGTCGGTTATGTTCCCGCCGTTCGAGCCTTCGCCCAAAATCCGCACTTCAAAACCTTCCGCCCGCTTTTTCCTCGCAAGGTTGACGACGTTCGCCTCCCCTACTTCCGCCCGGAAAACTTCCGCGCCGAACGCCGCCGCGATGTCGTTGATACGCATCGACGTGGGACAGTTGACCGCCGCGCCGCCGTTTTGCCGGTACGAAAACGCCAGTTCCGACAGCACGCACAGCGCAAAAACTTCCTGCGCCGCAATCGGGAGGGCGCGTCCCGTTTTTTCATCCCAATAGACGATGTTTCCGCGGTCGCCGTCGCAGTCGGGCATATAGCGTTCCGGCAGATACTCCGCCGTCCCATAAAAAGAAATCGGCGCGCACAAAGCAAGAATAGAGAAAATCCCGGCATAAACCTTTGCAAAGTCTGCGGCAATATTCATGTTCCCATCCCTAACTGCCGAATCTAATATATGGCGCGCGCTGCATTTTCCGTTAGGCGAACGCCGCCCGCGGTATGCGGAAGAAATGAGCGGCAATGTCATTGTCCGTGTTTCAACGATTCGAACAAAATGAAGCGGTTTTGTTCTGCGGCCTCTTTTGCCGCAGGCGCTTCCGCGCTGGCTGGTACGCTTCAGAGGTGATTGCTATGAAAAGACTGATGGTATGCGCTGCGGCTTTTTTTGCTGCGGCGGTTTTGTCCGCGTATAATCCGCCGGCGGGCGGACAGAATATGTACACGCTTTCGGCGCCCACGCAACTGACGTCGGCGTCTTCCGTTGCAGGCGGAGCGGTGTATTATCCGGCGCCCGATTCGATTGCGTTTAATCCGGCGCTTCCGGCGATGGAGCAGCGCATTACGCTCGACACGAGCTTTACGGCGCTTGCGGCAGGAGGTTTTCATTCCGCCGCTCAGACGGGTATTTTGATTCCGACGAAAATGTTTGTCGCAAGCGCTTTGCTGCAGGGCGTCTTTCTTAATTCCGATGTCATCGACTTGGATAATTCGCTCAACTTAAAAGCGGGGCTGAGCAAGGAAGTGACAGAACGCATCAGCGTCGGCTTTACCGCTACCACCGGCGTTACGTGGGGCGGAGAGACCGATTGGGCGATCGGCGGCGACCTCGGCGCGCTGTACCGGCAGCCGGAGCTCGGCATTTTCAAGGATTTCCGCATCGGCGTATCGATTTTGAATCTCGGAAAATATTTCAACAACCAAAAGGCGCGCGGCATACGCGATAAGAATGAAGATGATGCGAGCAAATGGTACGGCACGGACACGTATCCTGCGATTGCGACCGTGCGCACGGGGGCGGCGGCTCTTTTTGTCGACAACAAGCACGTCAAATTCGGTGCGTCGTTCGATATTTCATCGGCGACGTTCCAAAACCTCATCCTCGACGCAGGTTTGCAGCTCGGCATAAAGGATTTGGTGTTTGTCAATATTGCCGAAACGTTCGACCTGCGCGAAACGATTGCCGGTTATTCGAATTTTATTCCGGCGATCGGCATCGGCGTAAAGTTCAATTTTACGCCGGGAAACAACGAATACCTAAAAAGCCACAGCTGGGAATCGAGCGAAATGCTGGTTTCCGGCGCATGGCAGCAGCAGTACGATTCCATTCAGGCGGTTTCAGCGGGCGTCAAAATCAAACTTGGTCAAACGGACACGACGCCTCCGTCCATAACCATCTGGAACGGCGAGGAGGAATAACATTATGACAAAAGGATTGGTAAAAACGATTGCGGCCGCAATGCTGCTGGGACTTCCGGCGCTTTTATCTGCGGAAAAGATACTCTACATTTCACCGAACAATGACGGCGTACAGGACGAACTGAGCGTCCCGCTGAAAATAAAAGACCGCGGCCTCATTACCTTCTGGCAGCTGGTTATAAAAGATGCAAACGGAACGGTCGTCCGTACCATCGGAAACAAAGTCGCGCTGCCGTCGCATTTGACGTTCAAGCAGTTTTTTAAACAGCTGGTAACGCCGAAAAGCGGCGTTGATATTCCCGAAAAGGTTATTTGGAACGGTGCGCTTGACAACGGCGAATACGCGCCGGACGGGACTTATACCTATCATCTTGAAGCGTCTGACATAAACGGCAACAAAGGCACGACGCCGGAGTATACGGTGGTTGTAGATACGGTTGCGCCGGAAGTGACGCTGACGCAGCCGTCCGATAAGATTTTCGGCGAAGGGGCAAAGCTCGACTTTAAGGTACAGCAGTCCGGTTCAAAGGAAGACAAATGGACGGGAACGTTTAAGGATACGGCCGGAAAAGTCGTGCGCACCTTTACGTGGACGAATGCATCTCCAGCGGAATTCAAATGGACGGGGAGCGACGACGCGGGCATGATCGTCGCCGACGGCGTGTATTCGTATGAAATTGCGGCAAAAGACCGGGCGGGCAATGTTTCTTCTCCGGCATCCATCACAAACATCATTTATTCGGCCGAAAAACCGACGCTCGACATTTCGCTTTCCGGGCCGAAGTACCTTTCTCCGGGCACGGACAGCAAACTTTCTTCTATTGAATTGCTGGTGCAGATTCCACTGCCGCCGGCGAACAGCGGCAACAAGTTGACCGCGTGGAAGGTCGCCGTTACGGGAGAAGACGGAACGGAATTCCGCGCATACGGACAAGGGGCGACGGGAAATCCGCCGACATCGATTGTATTTGACGGCAGGGACGGCAAGGGCGCCGTTTTACCGCAGGGACGCTACCGGGCGGTTGTGTCGGCGGCGTACATGAACGGCTATGAGCCTGAAAAAGTCAGCTCGCCGGAATTTATTGTGGATACGGTAAAGCCGTCGGCAAAAATTGCCGCTGCCGAAAAAGAGTTCGGCGGCGCAGCCAAACCGGTTCAAACTATTTCGATTGCCGCCGCTTCGACGCCGAAGCTTGCGGAAGTAACTGCATGGAAGGGGCGCATCTTTAATACCGCCGACCCGTCAAAACCCGTCAAGGAATTCGACTTCGGTCAAGACCTGCCTGAATCGGTGCAGTGGAACGGATCCGACTCAAGCGGAAAGCTTTTGCCGAACGGCAGCTACCGCTTTGAAGTGGTCGCAGAAGATCTTGCCGGAAACACCGGCGTCAGTTCCGGCGACGCCTTTTCGTTCAACACAGCCGACGCCAAAGTCATATTGTCGGTGAGCGAGCAGGCCTTTAGCCCGGACGGAAACGGAGTCAAAGATTCGGTAACGTTTACGCCGCAGCTGGTTGACGCAGGCGATCTTGCCGAATACGTGTTTCAGGTAAACGATTCCAGCGGAAAGGCGGTGTATTCCGTAAAATCTGCGGGAAAAATGCCGGCATCCTTCCCATGGAACGGCAAAACCGACGGCGGCACGGTTGCTCCTGAGGGCAAATACACGGGGCAGCTGCAAATTACGACGGTCAGCGGCTCTCATGCCGAAGCGCAAACGGGGCCGTTCATCCTTGACGTAACGCCGCCGACGGTAAAGGCATCCGTTTCGGCTTCGCTGTTTTCTCCCGACGGGGACGGCGTGCAGGATTCAGTGAGCGTAAAGACGGAAAACTGTTCATCCGAAACGCAGTGGAAGGCCGAAGTAAAAGATGCGTCCGGTAAAACCGTCAAAAAATATACGTGGAAAGGCGTAATTCCAAAATCCGGATTTGACTGGGACGGTTCAACCGACTCCGGCAGCAAGGCGAAAGACGGCGTGTACGGCATCGTGCTTTCGTCCGAAGACGCGGCGGGCAATAAGTTCAGCACGACGCTTCCGAATCTGACGCTCGACAGCCGCGAAACAAAGGCGTTCGTTACGGCCGAACACGACGGCATCGCGCCGAACGGAGATAAAAGCCGCGCCGCGCAGACGTTCACCGTGCGCGCAACGGTTACCGATGGCATCGGCGACTGGAAGTTTGAAGTGCGTAATGAAAAAGGCGCGGCGATTCGCAGCTGGACGGGCAAAGACACGAGCGCATTACCGGCGACATTTGTCTGGGACGGCAAAGATTCCGCCGGAAAAGCTGCCGAAGGAACTTTCATCGGCGCGCTGCAAATCAATTATAAAAAAGGCAACAAGGTGAACGCCATCTCTTCGCCGTTTTACAGCACCGCGCTGCCGCCGCAGCTGACGGTACAGACGACGCCGCAGTATTTTAGCCCGGACAACGACGGCACGGACGACGAATTGTTCATCCGGCTCAAGGGCGAAACAAAGGCGCTTATCAGCAGCTGGTCGTTTGTCATTGACGATCCGCGCGGCAATACTTTCTGGAAGACGGGCGGTAAGGGTTCGATTACCGAACGGATTATTTGGGACGGTTTGAGTAACGTGCAGAAAGACAAAAACGGCCGCGCCGAACGGGTGCAGTCGGCGATGGATTACCCGTACACGTTTACCGTAACCGATTCGCTCGGCATGACAAGCGTCAAGAAGGGCATCATTGCCATCGATATTTTGGTTATCCGCGACGGCAATTTGCTGAAGATGGCAGTTCCTTCCATTATATTCAGAAGCGATGCGGCGGACTTCAAAACTGAAGCCGAAATTAAAAACGGCCTGAAAGCCGAAGTTGCGGCGAAGAACGAAGCGGTACTCAACCGTATTGCGGAAGTTTTGCGTAAATTCAAGGATTACAAGGTAACGGTTTTGGGGCACGCCAACCGCATAACGGATAACCCTGCCGAAGAAACCGAAAACAATCCGAACTTATGGGGGCCGGCGCTCATTCCGCTGTCGAAAGAACGCGCCGACTATGTAAAAGACTATCTGATTAAACAGGGCGTCGGCGCAGCCCGACTGGCGACCGACGGCAAAGGCGGCACCGAGCTGCTCGTCGATTACACGGATAAGGCAAACAACTGGAAAAACCGGCGGGTTGAGTTTATCCTCAATAAATAAAATGCGTAGCCGTTCATCCTGCCACACTGCAAACGGCAGGATGAAAATCTTGCGGCGTCCGCCTTGCACGCTAAAGCGGATGCCTGCTTACTACACGGGATGGCAGCTGCCGTCCCGTTCTTTTTTGCGCAATCGGTCGCGCTTCGCCTCCCGCCGCTAACGGATTGGAGCACCGTTCAAATTCGTTCAACTTGATAAGAATGGGTCAAAAAGATAAAATCCACGCATTCCGGCGCTAAAGCAGGCGGTTTTTGAAGCCGTATATTTTTTCAGAAACTTCAGCCGAGCTGTCTGCGGTTTTGCAACAGGTTTTGCGATTCGCCCGAAGTTTTACAAGGAGTTATCTATGCTTGAAGAATTAAAATTACCGATAACTGAATTAAAAGAAGATATTATGAACGTTTGGGGGCGTCTTTGACTCAGGCGCGGTAGAAAAAAAGATCGCCGAAAAGATGGCGCTCACCGAAGATCCGGCCTTTTGGGAGGATCATGCAAAGGCCGAGCGCGTCATGGCGGACGTGCGGAAGCTCAAAGCGCGCATCGAACCGTGGAAGGAAATGCGTACGGCGCTTTCCGATTTGGAGGCGATGTACGAACTTGCCGAAGAAAGCGGGGCTGCCGAAGATGAATCGGAACTTTCCGATATGTACGCGGCGACCAAAAAGAAATTCGATCAACTGAATATCCTCAACCTGCTGTCCGGCGAAGTGGATCAAAACGACGCGTTTATTTCGATTCACGCCGGTGCGGGCGGCACTGAGGCGGAAGACTGGGCGTTCATGCTCAGCCGCATGTATTCGCGCTGGGCGGAACGGCACGGCTACAAGATTGAAATTGTCGATCAGCTTGAAGCGGAAGGCGGCATCAAGTCGATTACGATGCAAATTTCCGGCAGCTACGTTTACGGCCACTTGAAATGCGAGGCGGGCATTCACCGGCTGGTGCGCATCAGTCCGTTCGACTCGAACGCGCGGCGGCACACCTCTTTTTCGAGCGTTTACGTGTATCCGCTGCTTGACGATTCCATCGAAGTCGACATCAAGCCGGACGATTTGCGGGTGGACACGTACCGCGCCGGCGGCAAAGGCGGCCAGCACGTCAACAAAACCGAATCTGCGGTGCGCTTTACCCACATTCCGACGGGCATCGTCGTCGCCTGCCAAAGCGAGCGGAGTCAGCTGATGAACCGCGCCAGCGCGATGAGCATTCTGCGCTCAAAATTGTATGAATATTACCGGCAGAAAAAAGAAGAGGAGAACTCAAAGTTCAGCGGCGAAAAAAAAGACATTTCATGGGGCAACCAAATCCGCTCGTATGTCTTCCAGCCGTACACGATGGTGAAGGATCACCGGACAAAGTGCGAGTCGGGCAACATTCAGGCGGTGATGGACGGCGATATCGACCAGTTTATGGACGCATATCTCGTTGCGGAGTGGAAAGGTCTTCCGATGGATGCGGACGCAGGCGATGAAGAGCTCTAGCGCGCGCGGCGCGGTGCGGATCGCAGTTTTATGCATTCTGCTGGCGGCCGTTTCTGCCGCGGGCTTTGCCGCCGAACCTAAAAAATGGACGCTCGCGGCGGAAGCCTTTTCGTTTACGCAGAAAGGCGCTCTTCCGCCTTCCGTAAAAGCGACTGCGAACGCGATGCCGTCCGTCATCCTTGAACAGATTACACGGAATATGAGCCGCCTCCCGCGCGGGCAGGAAAAACTTGACCGTAAGCTCTACGATCTGCAAAAGGCGCGGCTTGCACTGTTCCTTGAACTTTCCGCTGCGGTAAAGGCGCGCGATTCGGTTTTTCTCAACGGGTATTCCAAACGCAAGATGGCCGAAGAAATCAAAAAACAGGACAAAAAGATTGCCGAGCTCCAAAAGAAGCTCAACGACAACTTAAAAGCGGCGGAGAAGGAAGAGCAGCGTTTTGAAGCGGAAATTGCAGCCGATCGGGAGCGGGAAAAGCGGCTTTCTGCCGGCGATGTCGTTACCGACGAAGCGGCAAAAGAAAATCTCATCATCGATATTTTCAGCGATTTAGTGAAAAAGCAAAAGGACGAGGCCCCGACGCTCGAAAACATCGTGATTTACCAAAATGACATTTCATCGTTGTACGCTGCGCCTCCGGAAGTTCTTGCGAAAGGCTATGCAAGCTACGAATTTGAAAAAAGCTGCGTCGATGCGGGCATTCAGGGCTTGATAACGGGAAAACTGACTGTGTACGGCACTCATATTTCGGCCGCGGTTACCGTGTATGAATATCCGGGCGCAAAGGAAATTTGCCATGCCGTCGAAGTGAGCGGTATCGATGATATCAGCGTTATGGCGCGCCGCCTCGCCTCTTCCCTTGTGCCGAAAATTGCCGACAGTATGCCGGTCGAACTGCATTTTTCCGTAACGCCGATGGAAGCCGCTGCAAAGGCCGTTATGACGATTGACGATTCCGTATTCCGCACCGTCCCCGAACAGCTTGAACTCAATAGCGGCGTTCACACCGTCACCTTTGAATCCGACGGCTATACATCCGTATCGACTTCCTATTTGTTCACCGGAAACCGCATCTTTTCGGTCGCAGTTAAAATGGAAGAAAAGAAGGACGGCGCCGTTCGCTTCGCGCTGAAAAACGTTTTTGCAGGCGACTTATTTGCAAACGGCGTGCTTGCCGGTACGCTTTCGGAAGAAGAGCGCTTTGCATCCGTCCCCCTACATAACGGCAACGTGCTTGGCCGCTTTATTTCGACGGACGGCAGCATCGGCGCGGACTATTTTATCGATCAGGCGCTGCTTGAAGACGGCGCGCTCCTTGCCGTCAATGCCAAGCCCTTCGACCGGAGCAAATATATCGAAAAAAGACGCAAATGGATGTATGCCTCCTACAGCGTGTTGATTGTGTCGCTCATTCCGACCTTTTATACTTACGGAAATTATTTTGCATCGGCGAACGCCTACAACGAACGCTACCGCATTGCCCGAAACGATGTGCAAAAATGGCAAACCGCTTCAAACGTCAGCTTAGGTGTAACACTCGGCTGCAGCGCGTTTTTTGTGTACGAACTGGTGCATTATCTCGTCTCCGCCAATTCGGTGCTCCCTACGGAAGCGCGAAAGCTCAGCCCGCGAAAAGCGGCAAAAATCCGAATGCAGGAAAAAGCCGCGCAGCAAAAAAATAAAGCGGCGGCAAAGAAAGCGGAAGATTCGAGTGCCGAGCCAACAGCCGCCCCCGCCGACGCAAAAAACGCCGATGAACGCCCAGCCGGAAGCGACGGCAAAAAACAAAGCGCCCCACCGCTTCCGCCCCAAGCCGCAAACGGAAAAAACGCAACCGAAGATAGCTCCTCCAAAGCCGCTGCAAGTAAAGCCGCCTTGCCGTCCGCGACTTCGTCCGGAACAGATGCGTTGCCCTCCGCTGACGCTGCGTCCAGCCGAAACACCGTCGGCGGAAGCGAAAACTAGAGTGGACGGTAGACAAGACTGCCGAGATGCGCGTGTGCTAAACGTGCAGCGGTGAAAACCGGATGCCGACGGTGAGGACTATCCCGTTCTTGTCGCCGGCGGGGCACGTCGGAAAGGGAAATAAAGAATATACCCGCTTTCTCGTCCGCTGCAATTTTGCCTTTCGACAAAATTGCGTAAAAGCGACCTTCCGTCCGTCGCCCCTTGAAAAAGGTTTAACACTTGCCTTTAGAAGAGTATTTGCTCCTGCCGGATGCTAATTTCTGAAAGGGCTTGACTATTCTCCGGTTTTTGAGGATTATTCGGACATGGAAAATGTTGATATAAACAGGATTCAGCTTGAGGCCTTGTCTTATTCGGAACTTGTCGTGATGGCGGATGCCTTGCGGCTCGATATGCCTGATAATTTCAACCGCAATTTTCTAATTGGCGAGATTCTTGAAGCCTCCAGTGAAAATGAGCGCACTGCAGCGGACATCCCAAGCGGCGAAAAATCTTCCGTTCCGGAGCAGGCCCTTCCGCTTTCATATAATCAAACTGAAATTAAAGTGGTTCTCCGCGATCCTGCATGGGCCTTTGTCTATTGGGACATCAGCAATGCCGATGCGGATTCCCTGCACAATGCGTCCATCAGCCGCCTTATCCTGCGTATCAGTTCATTTTCTTTCCCCGACCAGCATAAGCCCGACCGTTTTTTTGACTTGCATATTCGTAGCGAAGCGAATGAGCAGTATGTCCTCATTCCCTCTGGTTCGCGCTTTATCCGCGCGGATTTGATTTTTAATCTTGACGGTATCATTGATATTCTGTCGTCGTCGGAGGTCGTCGAGCTGCCGTCTCCGCCGCCTTTGTTTTCTGCGGTGCGCCCCGGCCAATTCGGCGCGCTGTCTCCCATCTTTGAGCTTTCCGGTGCCAAACATATTCTTGCCGGGCTGTACAGCTCCCATCGAGAGTTGTTTCCTTAAAAACGGAGGGGTGAAATGTCCAACAAAAAGCTGATTTTAGTGCTCAATGCCGCGCAGGAATTCATCCGGTATTCGGGGACAAACAATAAGCATACTGCGGCGGAGGAGACGCGGCTTTTTCATGCACTGTCGGATTTGTATCTGCCGCTGCTTGCCGCCTTCGAATCGCTGGAAAACGATAAAATTCCCTTTAAGATGGGACTGGTTTTGACGCCGACGCTCTGCACGCTTTTGAGCGAGACAAAGATTCAGCAGCAGTATCTGGAATGGCTTGACCGGCAAATCGAATTCGGCGAGCGGGAACTGAAACGGTGCGCGGCGCTGAATGTGCTCCCCGCTGCCAAGTATTGCCTTGAGACGCTCGTAGAAAATAAAAATCTTTTTTTGCGATATGACTGCAATATCGTAAAGAAATTCATCGAATATCGCAAAAAAGGCGATGTCGAGCTGCTTGCCACTTGCGGAACGAATATTTTTCTTCCCCATTACCGCGATATGCCCGAAATTATCAACGCGCAAGTGGAAACGGGCATTCATGCGTTCCGGAAGTTTTTCGGCGGAATGCCGGAAGGTTTTTGGCTGCCGGAGCTCGGCTATTGCTGTGGCATCGAAAAAGCCATCGGCGCATACGGAATCAATTACACTATTTTGAATGCGCAGAGCCTTTTGCTTGCCGAAAAACCGGCGGATAAGGGGATTTTCTTTCCGATTCGCTTGGACAATGCGCTGGTCGCATTCGGAAATGATCCTGAAACGGCGGCCGAGCTGTTTGGCGAAACCGGTTTTGCCGCAAATCCGGTCTATCGGAATCAAAATTGCGATGCTGGATTTGAGCTGCCCATAGGCTGCCTGACGGATTTTTTGGATGAAGGCACGCCGCGCTACGGAATCGGTTATAAGTATTGGAATAAAGCGCGCATCGTCTCCGGAGCCGAAAAAGCATTCGGCGTGTACGACCATGTTGCCGCCGGAAAGCAATGCGCCGCTGATGCCGAAGCGTTTATTGCGGCAAAGCTTGCAAAACTTTCCGAAGCAAAGCGGCTTTTGCCCGAAACAAATCCGGTTTCGCTCACCGTTACGCTTGATTCGTATACCATTCTCAATCAGTGGGCGGAATGCCCGCTGTGGATAGAAAATCTTTTTCGGGCTGCGGCAAAAACGGGCGAAGCGGAGTTCGACTTGTGCTGCAACCTGCTTGACCGGCGGTTTGAATTCCAGAAAATCCGGCCGTATTACGGCGCCTCCGGCGGTTCGGGCTACGGGGAGCACCTCCTTTCCAGCAAAAACAGCTGGATGCTGCGCTATGTGAAAAAGGCAAGCGAACGGATGATTGCGCTCGCAGAACGTTTTCCGACGGACACGGGGCTGAAAATGCGCTTGCTGAACGCCGCCGCAAAAGAATTGCTGCTGGCGCAGTCGTGCTGCTGGGCAAAAATGATCGAAAACAACGACATGCCCGAAGCCGCCGCCGCACACTTCAAACAAAGCATCCGCGACTTTACGGCCGTCTTCGACGGGCTCGGCTCAAACACCGTTAGCACCGAGTGGCTCACTAAAATCGAAGCTGCCCATCCCATCTTCCCGTGGATGAACTACCGCATTTTCAATAAGAAACGCTAGCCCGGCCGCATACCGACAATTTAAGCGCGCCGCACACAAGATGCCCGTATCCATTGCAGCGGTATGCGGTGCCTATACCCTTTCCCTGCCCTATGTCCGCCGAGAATACTTTCACATTTCCTGCCGTCGTAACGTTCACGCGTTTATTTTCCTTCCGACGCGTAAAATGCTGCCGAAGGGAGGTACGGTGTTCTCGCGGCCATCCCACCGTGCCCGCGCCCGTACGCTTTGCCGCGTTTATGAACAGTCAGCCCGCCCGCAGCGGGATCACTCCGCCCGTCCTCGCGTATGACTGGTGGGGCTGCCTGCCCGTGCCTCCGCGCCTTGCGGGGTAAAGCGTGCGCCGTCCGTCCCGAGCTGCCGCGTGCTTCCGGCCTGTAGCCCCCGCGGCCATCCCACCGTGCCCGCCGCCCTTACGCTTCGCCGCGTTTATGCACAGCCAGCCCGCAGCCGACTCAGTCCACCCGTCCTCACGCATCACCGGCGCGTTGTCTGTTCGCGCCTCCGCGCCTTGCGGAGTAAAACTCGCGCCGTTCGTTCCGAGTTGCCGCGTGCTTCCGTCGGCCCCCACGTACACTCATCCGTGTCCACCGCCCTTACGATTTGCCGCGTTCACACATGTCTATCCCGCAGCCAGTTCACGCTTCGCTCCCTCACACCCGAGTGGCATAAACCGCAAGCGACTTCGCTAAAAGCGTAACCGGCGTGCTGCCCGCTCGTGCCTCCGCGTTTTGCGGAGTAAAGCTCGCGCTGTCCGTTACGAGTTGCTACACGTTTCCGGCCAGTAGCCTCCGCGGACATCTCACTGTGCCCGTCCCTCTCACGTTTCGCCGCGTTCATGAACAGCCATCCCGCAGCCAGTTTGTGCCTCGTTCCCTCACACCCGAGCGGCATAAACTGCAAGCGACTTCGCCAAAAGCGTAACCGGCGCGTTGTCTGTTCGCGCCTCCGCGCCTTGCGGGGTAAAGCGCGCGCCGTCCGTTACGAGCTGCCACGCGATTCCGGCCGGCAAGGTAAACGGGACGGGCGTTTCAAGGGGATTTGCAACGAGCAGGATGGTTTGCCATTTGTCGCCGTAGGTTTTTCCGTCGAGCTGCCATGCGAGCGCGGCTTCCGGCAGGCCGAGCGCATCGGCGTCGAGGAATGTCAGCGCGGCGGCAAGTTCGGCGGCATCGGCAATGCGGAAGGCTGCGTGCGCCTTTCTGAGCGCGATTAATTTCCGCGTATAATCGACAACGCCGCGGTTTTGCGCAGCGCGGCGCCAGTCGAGCGCATTGATTGCATCCGTAACGTTGTACGTGTTCCGTAAGAATACGTGCGGTTCGCCGTTAATGTCGATTTTCGCACTGTCGGCGAACGGTACGTCGGCATCGAGCAGGGATTTCGGCACTTCTTTTGTCCGCATGAATTCCATGCCCGCATGGAGAACCGGCATTCCTTCCGCTAAAATGACGAGCGACAGCGCAAACTTCTGCATCTGCACGTAATAGTCGAGCGGTTTGCCCGGCTCCGTCAGCATCAGCTTGTCGAAGAGCGTCATGTTGTCGTGGATTTCGGTATAGTTGACCGAACGCCACGTGTGCGTGCCCCACGGTTCGGGGTTTGCCGTCCCTTCGATGAGCGACGCGTCAATCTGCGGGTGCGCCGTCGCGCCGACGATGCCGAACTTGAGCGCTTCACGGCGGCGGCCGTCATGAATGAAGCCCGGCTCGCGGTCGGCGAACACGGGGCCTTTGACGGCGCAGCGCAGCGCGTCATTAAAAAATCCGATTTCAGGCATTTGCGCGGCATGCCGCATGTCGGCCGGAATCATCTTCTTTGCCGCGTACATGCACCAGCCTTCGCCGTACAGCAGAACGTCCTTTTTGATTTTTCTCAGCGCATCGCGGACGGCATTCATCGTTTGGGCGTCATGCAGTCCCATCAAATCAAAGCGGAACCCGCAGAGTTTGTATTCCGAAAGCCAAAACGAAAGCATATCAATCATATACCGCCGCATCATGGCGTGCTCGCTTGCCGTATCTTCGCCCGCGCCCGAATAGCCTTCGACGCGGTAATAGTAGCCCGGAACGCAGAGGTTAAAGGGATGGTGCGCGCCGTCATTGACGTGATTGAACACCACGTCCATCACAATGCCGATTCCGTTTTCGGCGAATGTCCGAATCATCGATTTGAGTTCGCGGATGCGCACGCTGCCGTCAAAGGGATCGGAAGAATACGAACCTTCCGGAACGCCGTAATTTTCCGGATCGTAGCCCCAGTTGAAAAGCCCCGCCGTCGGACGGGACGCATACGCGCGGTCGCGGATTTTCGTTTCGTCCACCGAACGGAAGTCAAAGAGCGGCAAAAACTGCACGTGCGTTACGCCGAGCGATTTTATATGGTCGAATCCTGCAGGCTCCCCGTCGAAGCGAATGCCCTGCGCTGCGGCTCCGCTAAACGTGCGGCGGAGTGAGGCGGCGCCGTGCCAATGCGGAGAGGACGTGATGTCGGCCACATGCGCTTCATAGACGACCGCGTCGGAGGGACGCTCCGTAATCGGCGGATTGACGCGCTCCCAGCCGTCGGGATCGGTGCGCCGCATATCGACAACCATTGACCGCACCCCGTTTACGCCCGCCGCATGCGCATACGGATCGGCTGAAAGCCGTTCAGTTCCGTGAACGCGCACGCAAAACCGGTAATAAACGCCGTGCAAGTCGCCGCGCACGGAGGTTTCCCACACGCCGTTTGCCTTCCGGCGCATCGGAATGCGCTCTTTTTCCGGCGTATCGCTGCCGTCGGCATACAAAACGAGCGCAACCTGCCGCGCAGTCGGCGCCCACAGGCGGAAGAGCGTTGCATCCGCGCCGTAAACGGCGCCGAGCGTTTCGGAGGTCGCGTACTTTTCCTCAAAGGCTTTTGAATCGAACAGCCATTCAAGAGCCGCCGTATCCGTTCCGCCGGCCGTCTTACTCTGCATCCGCCCGCTTAAAATGAGATTTTCAAGATAGTCTTTTTGATGCAGCGCTCCGCACCAAAACGGAGCGAGGTCGTGCGGCGGCGCGTCTTCCGTCAGCCACGTTTTTGGGCAGCGCAATGCGCCGGCGCTCTTACCCGTTTTTTGTCTTCTTGCAGGAGTTTTGTCTTGCACGATGAGCGTACGCGTTTCACCGGCCGTTATCCGCTGGCCGTTCAGTAAAAGCGCCGCAGGATCTTCCGCATCGGAACGCCACGTTGCGCGGCAGCGGTAGGCGCCGTCGATGCGTTCAATGTCGACGGCAAGCGACGAATGCTGTCCGAACGGCAAGACGGCCGCAAATGTCCGCTGATTTTCCGGAAGATGCGGATGCAGCTCCAGCGCGCCTTCGGCGAGGCGGGGAACAAAGCCTGCGACATCTTGGCAGAGGACGCGCACGTATTCGGCAAGGCTCCACGCCTGCGAAAACGTGCCGGACAATACCGGATTGCCGTCGGAATCGGGACGGGCGTGGATATTTTCGCTGAGCGAACCGGCCGCGCCCCAATCCATAATCATCTTCGCTTCATTTTGTATGATTGCAGCCGCATCCGCGCACAAAAACGGCTCCGCCGCGCACGCCGCGCTCACATACGCGCCGCTGTTCCACTCCCAAATCGTGCCGTTGTGATAGGCCGCATCCTTGTGGTGCCATGCGGGATTTTCATGTTCCGGATGGAAAAGCGGATCTTCCGGCGACAGGCTGAACAAGCCGAACGGACTTACCAGCTCACGCTGTACGTTTTCCAGAATCTTTTGCGTCAGCCGCTCGTCGAGGAGGCGGTTTTCTTCCGATTCGGGAAGGACAAGCGGCGCGGTAATCGCAAAAAGCTGATTCGGCCGCACCTTCATGTCTTTCGTCCATTCGCCGTATGCGCCCGGCGGCAAAAAATCCGCAAACGCATCGAACGCCGGATTCCAAAAGAGCGCGCAAAACGAATCCTTCACTTTCCGGGCGAGCTCCGCATACGTTTCCGCCTTTTTACTGTCGCCGACTGCCTGCGCGCTCAGCGCCCCGATCCGAAGCGCGGTAAACCACAGCGCCTGCACATCGATTGCCCGATCCCCGCGCGGCGACCACGGCTCCCGCCCCGCGATGCGCGCATCCATCCACGTGTCCGCATCCCCGTGCAGCAAAAAGCCGTGCGCGTCCGTGCGCCGTATGCCCGCATCAAGCGCAGTCGTCAACGTCTTTTGCAGCCTCTGCAAAATGGTCGCATCCCCCGAATACTGCACGTACTCCCAGAGCGCGCGGATGAACCAGAGCGTTCCGTCTGCGGTGTTGTAAATAACATCGTTTTCGTTCCGATAGCGGTTCGGAATGCGTCCGTAGCTCGGACTTTCGGGATTCAAATCCTGAAAATCGGCGAATCCTAAAAGTACGTCCTTCGCTTCCGCCATGCGTCCGGAGGCAAGCAAAATGCCGGTGAGAGCGATGAAGGTGTCGCGCCCCCAGTTATCCCGAAACCACGGAAGCCCCGCCCAGATGCCGCGGTAATCGCTTTCGTGATCCTTTGTCGAAAGCATCCAGCCGCTCATGCGCGCCCACGCAAAGGCTTCGTCAAAAGTTTTATTCCCGCTTTCGATGCGGCATTTTTCAAGAAATTCTCGAATGGTTGCGCAGTGCTGCCGGATTGCGCGCGTTTTTGCAAGGCGCACCGCTTTTGTCTCCGCAGCGTCCGCGTCCTCTTCAAAGACCGCATACCAGCCCGCCGTTTCAAACGCCGCCTGCGCTGCCGCTTTTTGCGTCCGATGGAACGTTATGCCGTCGGCATCGAGCGTATAGTGGAAATCAAATTCGGCCGCCGCTGCAAAACCTTTCGATGATGAAACGACCGTACATCCGTCGATGACGGTTTTCTTCCATATAATAGGCTTGTCGGCGGTTGCGGCTGCTTGTGCCGTGTCCGCGTCGGCCGGTTCGGGAATGGGCGCCGCCGTATCCGCACTGTCTGCGGGAGTTTTCGGCTCATTATGCCGCTCCTCCGTCGGGATTCCGGCGATTCCCGCATCTTTTTCCGACGACAGATAGAACGCCTGCTCGTCGAGCAAGAGCGAAACGGTGAGCGTGCAGTCGGCAAAGTGCGCGGTAAAGCCTTCCGGCCGCACGCAAATCTCATCCGCTTCCTTGAGCGGCCTGCCCGCCGCGCAAAAGCCCGTCAAAAGCCGCGCCGCTCCCCGGTAGTAGCCGTCATTGGTATCGCTTCCCCATTCCATGTAGCCGTTGCGTTTATCGGTCCACGCCATCCTGCGCCCGGAGCCGTAAGTAATTCTGATATCCATGCGCGAAGCATATCCGATGGCGTTCGATTTTGCAAATTGACGGCAGGGCGGGGCAGGCGGGATGGGGTTGTTGGGGAGGATTTAACTTGGTTTACCGCCTGCTTCCTGTTTGCGTAGGCAAACAGGCGAGCTGGACGTGTTTTATGCGGAATGTTCCGCTTGATAGGCTGTCGAGATAGCGGAAAAGCCGCTTGCTTGACATTTTTTCGATTTTTGGTATTGTTGGTTTACAATTTTTTTTGAGGGGAGAGGGAGGACAAATTTGTCCCCCCCTCCCCCGTAAGGGGTACCATATGAAATTATTAAAGAGCGTAGCCGCAGGCGCAATGTTTTTGACTTTCGGCTTTGCGTTCGCGCACGAGTCGATGACGAGCCGTTCTACGGCCGGTTTATTCACTACCGATGTAGACGAGTTTCTCGACGTCAATGAGTGGCAGAATGTTGCGCCGGAAAATATGTTCGGCTATTTGGGATTCGGAGAGAACGGAAAGAGCAATCTCGAACTCGGTCTTGCAAAACAGTTCGGCAGTTTGTACTTCGGCGTAGGATTTACCGGCGTGCTGCCGGGATGGTCGTCTACAACTACAATCGGGAAGGATTCCAATGGGACACAGGCGAAGACGACATCTACAGAGAGCGGACAGATTCAGGTGCTGGCAGGATTCGGCGACATCGGCATTTTGCTTGATGCAAAATATACGCCGGGCGGTAGCTCGAATACATCTACTGCAAAGCCGGACAATACGCTTAATAACACTACAAAGTTTGCACTGAATACCAACTTGAAAATCGGCTTGAATAAAAACGGGCCGCGCGATCTGCTGTTCAAATCCTTTGTCAAAGTCGGCTTGGACGCAAACGTTAACCGGACCGATACGAAAAATAAGGCTGGAAAAACGACCCTCGCGGATTCGAGTAGCTATGCACTTGCACTCGGCGGCGGAACGTCTTTTGATTACAAGACTGACGATACTTGGACGCAAACGTTCGGTATTGAGCTTGAGGACACGATAAAATTCGGCGCTCATGTAACAGGGAAAACTGAAGATGACAAGAAAACAAAGAAGTATGGCGGCTTTGATAATAGCCTGGCGATAACGCCGAAGTGGACGTTTACTTTTGAGCCGTCGGAAGTGTTCTCCCTCAAATTCGCTCCGGAAGTAAAAGTTTCTCTGCCGTTTAAGACAAATGAGCCTAGCTATACGGAATTTGACGGTAAAAAGGCGTACGAAGCCGCTTCTACTAGTTTTGGCTTCTTGTTTACTCCGAAGCTTAGCTTTGGCGCCGTATATTTTGTCAAACCGGACAAATTCCGCATCAATGCCGGCACTTCGCTTGCGCTGAAAGAATTTGGTTGGAAGACGACAGTTACAGGGGAGCGCAAGAAGCCGGACGAGGCGGCTCTGGATGCCGACAAAAAGGTAACAAAGGTTACCTGGGACTTCCCGGAACAGGCGCTCAAGCTTGAGTTGACCACCGGCTTTACCTTCTTCCTGAACGATGCGGTAACGATTGATGCCAACTGGAACATCGGTAAGAACTTGTTCACCAAGAATTTCAATTTCACCACGAACTTCACGGAAGGAGACTCAAGCATTTGGAATACAGTAAACAAACTGTTTATTCACAACTTTGCTTTCTTAGTGTCGGTTAAATTCTAATGGCAAGCGGGCGGGCAGGAGAATTGTACCGTTGACTTTTAGTTAGCCGACTGCCCGCCTCACGTTTTGCCTTCGTGCAAAACGTGCGAGCTGGGACGGTTTGCGGGCAGGCAGAAGAATGGCATCGTTGGTTTCTATTTTGCCGACTGTCCGCCTCGCGTTTTGCTTTCTAATTCTAAATGTTTTCCAACGCATGCCACTTGGTCAGGAGTAGGGCGGGCTGGTAGGATAATTTTGATTTCCGTAAGCCTTCGATGCCTAAATCTTCTTCCCGATTGATAAATTCGTATTCCGTCAGCAGTTTTGAAAACGCATTAAAAACAACCGTGTATGCTCCGTCTTTGTCGAACGGCGCGTAAGACTTTTCAAAATTGATGTCAAATGCGCGCGGAGAAATGTGCGAGCCGATGGTCATGGCCGCCGGAACGCCGTCCGCATATAGCACGCCGCCTTTCAGGTCGAGTTCCGCGCTGTTTTGTAGGGCGGTTTGAATCATCTCAAGCTCAAGAATCTTATCGAAACTCAATTCGCCGCTGTTTTCGGAAAACCACCGCTCTTCAACATACTGCGCATCGCTTGCGTTCTGCGTTGTCAGCGGCTCAAAACGAATCTCCGCGTGCGTTTTCATAAAATGAGAGATATGATTGCGCTTTTTTTGCAGCTTTTTGCCGGAAAGAGAAGCCATGAGCGGCGCATCGTACAGGTAATCGGCAAAATCGCGCTTTTCCGTATAGGCGAACCGGTGCGGAGCCGCGCGCCCGAACAGATGCTTTTTGTCGTCGGTCAACAGGATGAATTTGAAACGCCGCTGCATTGCGTCCGCATCAGCCTTCAGCAGCGCAAGGGCATTGCCGAGCTTTTGCACATTTTGTTCGGAATCATCGGCATAATCGATGCCGAGCGGGGGCGCATAAAAAAAATCGCCGGGCTGCAATTCATAGAGCCGGAAGAGGTAGGCATCGGAAAAAGCAATCCGAATGCCGAATTTCTTTCTATACAGAAAGATGTTGGAAAATGCTTCGTCATTTGCAAGCGAACGCGATACCGCAGCTGCCCGTTGCGCAGCGTCAAAATCCGTTATTGTAGGAAAGTGCCAGTCAAGCAAAATAGTTATAACCTTCTTTATTATTGCTACCGTCTTCTGGTGAAGATTGCTCCGCTGTCATGCTGCATGCCGGAAAAGATGCGCAAACGGTAGGATAGGTGCAGTTTCGGCAGCGGCTCTGTCCGTATGCGGGCACCGCCGAATGCCGTGCGCAAATGATAGTAAAAATCGAATGCGCTTTCAAGTCATTTTTTATTTTATTTTTCCGATAAAGAAAGCATGAGTTTTGAAGAAATTATGGCCGTCTTAAAGCATGTTTTATCATCGAAAATTGTTATCGGCACGGTAATTGTCGTAATTTTGTACATGGACTTTTGTACTTTTGTTGCAAATTACCACAAAAAGCCGCCGCGCCCAAAGAGACGGCGCACGACTCATGCACCTGCTCCGGTAAAAAAAGCGCCGCCGAAAGATGACGGCGCATCCGATGCGGAAGGTGCGCCGTCCGCCTAAAACCGTGCCGCCGGTGCGTGCAATTCTTTCCGGTGCAGCGGCTTATCGATCTTGCTTTCTGCCTGCTCATGCTCTGGCAGCCGTCAAAACTCAAACTCCCCATCGGAATATGTATGCGACAGCAATGAGGCGACCGGCAGGACGACGCCGCAACTGCCCTAAAGCGAAAAGCGCATTGCGTAAGACGGATGCGGCTGCTACACTCCAATTATGTTTACGGTTCATTTTTTCAATATCTTTGTGTTGGTTTTTACGGTCGGCACGCTGCTTGACTTTTCGATACGCCAGTATTTGGAATATATTGCGTTCCGCGCCCGATGCAAGGCGCGCGGGCTACCGGCGGAGCTAACGGATATTCCTGCGGCAGATCGTTTTGACGCGGCAAAGCTTGCAAATATCGCGGCGTATAAAAATGCCGGATATGGAGCGTGGCTTCCTTCTGTGTGCTGCAGCGTCGCGCTTTCTCTTGCGCTGGCGTTCACCGGCTTTTATCCCTTTCTCTTTGATGCAGTGTGCCGCGTCACGGGGAGCCCGCAGGACTTTCGGAGCGCCTATCTGTGCGCGCTCCTCTTTTTTACGGCGGCGGCCGTTCCGAAAGAGCTGCTAGCCGTTCTCTTCTCCCTGTATCGGGAATTCGGCGTGGAAAAGCGGTTCGGCTTTTCAAAAATGACAGTGAAATTGTGGCTTTCCGATATGCTGAAGCAGACGGCGATTTCCGCTGTGCTCGGAGCGGTGCTCTTGGCTATGGTGATCGCTATTTTGATGGCGTTTCCGAAAACGTGGTGGATTTTTGTGACGGCGGTGCTTTTTGCGTTCTCCCTGTTGCTGATGGTTATCTATCCGTTGGTTATCGCGCCGCTGTTCAACCGGTTTACGCCGCTTGCCGACGGCGAATTGAAGGATAAAATTACGCGCCTCATGGAAACGGTCGATTTTAAGGCGAGCGGAATTTTCATTATGGACGCTTCAAAGCGCAGCGGGCATTCGAATGCGTATTTCGGCGGAATCGGAAAATCGAAGCGCATCGTGCTGTTCGATACGCTGACGGAGATTTTGACGGCGGATGAACTGGTTGCCGTGCTCGGCCATGAATTGGGGCACTACAAGCTGCATCACATTATCCGCCGCTTTTTGCTGACGGCGCCGCTGGAATTGCTGCTCATGCGGGCGTTCTATCTGTGCGCGCAGTCGGAAGCGTTATATGCGGGATTCGGCTTTGCGATTGGGCGGAATGCTGCGTCGGCCGTCCCGTTTATCGGGCTCTTCCTCATTTCGCTGGTATTCTCTCCGATCGCGTCGCTCGTGTCGCCGCTCGCGCATTTTTTCTCCCGCCGCGACGAGTTTGCCGCCGACGCGTTCAGCGCAACGCTCACCGGCAATCCCGACTCCCTGATTTCCGGTTTAATAAAGCTCAGTAGCGAAAATTTGAGCGACTTGCTCCCGCCTGCGCCCTATGTCTTCTGGCACTATTCGCATCCGACATTGCTTGAACGCATCCGCGCGTTGCAGAAAATGACATGCAGAGAGGGAATGCGTCCTTCGCAGAAAACGTAAACTGTATTATTCTAAAAAGTTGACAGAATCCGAGCGAATGCAATAGTATCGGCGGCATGGACATCACTCAAACTGCAAAAGATATTGTAAACGGCCGGCGGCTTTCAAAAGAAGACGACTTAGGCGCGTTTATCACGTGCGATTTGCCGGAACTGCGCGCCAGTGCCGATTTTATTCGGGAAAAACTGTGCGGAAACACGGTTGACCTGTGCACGATTATCAACGGAAAGAGCGGCTCATGCAGCGAAAACTGCCGTTTTTGCGCACAGAGCGCGACAAGCCGCTCCGGTTGCGCGGTACGCCGCTTTGTTCCGGTTGAAACGATCGTTGCGGAAGCGGCGCTCAACGAACGGGAAGGGGCGCACCGGTTTTCCATCGTCACGTCCGGGCGCGCCTTATGCGGAGACGACTTTGAGCAGGCGCTCGCTGCGTACACGGCCATCCGCCAAAAGCACAAAATCAAATTGTGCGCGTCGATGGGGCTGCTTTCCGCCGAACAGTTTGAGCGGCTGCGCGCAGCCGACGTTACGCGGTATCATTGCAATCTGGAAGCGTCCGAACGTTTCTTCCCCGCGATATGCACGAGCCATTCGTTTGCCGATAAAATCAAAACGATACGAGCGGCGCAGGCGCACGGCCTTACGGTGTGTTCCGGCGGCATCATCGGCATGGGCGAATCGTGGCACGACCGGATTGATATGGCGCTCACCCTTGCCGCGCTGCGCATACCGTCGATTCCGATCAATGTGCTGACGGCAATTACCGGTACGCCGCTTGAAGGCCGCCCGCCGCCGGAAGAAAACGAAATCCTCCGCACGATTGCGATTTTCCGCTTTTTAAATCCTACGGCGGCGATACGGCTTGCCGGCGGCCGAACGGCCTTGCAGGATACCGGCCGCGCGGCCTTTTTGAGCGGCGCAAATGCTGCCATTACCGGTAATTACCTTACGACGGCAGGCTATACCATCGCAGAGGATAAAAGGATGCTCGCATCGCTTGGCAGAGAGCGCCGCGTATCGGAGGAGGCCGTGCGCTCATGTACCGGCGGCTGAGCGGCTTTGCGGAGGAATCCGGTCGGGGCGGCTGGCTTTTCCTTCCGCCCGCCGCCCAAACAAATTCCCGATTGTTGTACATTATCGTTCTATTGTATATACTCGGCGCAAAATTGCTAAGGCAATCACGAGGTTTGTATGGCTAAAGAATTTTTGGACTATGATGCCGTGAGGAACAACGCGCTCAAACTAACGCATAAAATCTTTACGGAAGACGGATTTATACCCGATGTGATTTACTGCTCGCTGCGCGGCGGGGCATACATGGCAAACGTCATAAGCGAGTATTACAAACTTGTGAATAAAAACCATCATCCCGTGCTGTACGCGGCGGTTGTGGCGCGCTCGTATATGGGCGTAAACCAGTCGGCGCCGCGCGTTTCCGTCGACGGGTGGACGTATCCGCCGGCCAATTTGCGCCAAGGCGATCGGATTATGCTCATCGATGATATTTTCGACTCCGGCAATACGATTAACGCATTGGTTAACGTACTCGTCGATGATTATGTTGTGCCGCGCGAAAATATAAAAGTTGTCGTACATGATTATAAAGTATGCACTTATAAGGAACAGTTGCCGATTCAGCCCGATTATTGGTGCCGGAAATTTTTGGTGACGAAACCGGAAGAAGACCGCTGGATTCACTATATGAGCCATGAGCTGGTCGGACTTTCGGAAAAAGAACTGGAAGAGTATTACTATCGGAAAGATCCTGAATTAAAGGATATTCTCAGTCCGCTGCTGGGGTCGTCCCAACAGTAAAACCGCTTGCTTTCCAACAAAAAAGGCAACCACTTGAAACACATACGACATTTTTTCCTATATGCGGCGTTCCTGCTCTGCGTCGCTTCTTACGCTCAGACGATAATCAATCCTGCCGCCGGAACGTGGGCAAACCGGCAGACGCTCGTGCTGGAACTGCCCGACGGCGTTTCGGCGTACTATTCGCTTGACGGCAGCGCCCCTGAAAAATCGGGACTGGCGTACGACGCGCCGGTACTGCTCGATGTGAGCGGCTCCGTTTCGCTGCGCGTTTTGTTTGTTTCCCCGCGTACTGGAAAAACCGAGCGGCAGGTGTCCTATCATGTTTCGGATGCGCCGCTGCCGAAAGCGCCTGCATCGGCCGCTTTTTTGCAAAAGACGCTGAGCGCGGGCTCCGTGCGCTATGTTGCCGGCGATACGTTTGACATTCCCCCGCAGCTCCAATACTGCTTGGGCGCGGAATGCGACGGTTTTGAAGACGGGAGGGGGCTTTCCGTTTCTTCCGACACGCTTGTCGCCCGCTATTTTCCGTGCACGGTTACCGACGGGCAAAATTATTGGCGGTTTATCATTCATGCAACGCCGCGCATTTCCGGCTTATACAGCAGGCGGAACGTTCCGTTTGAACTGAGCGATTGGGATACGCTCACCTTTATCGATGCAAATATGATTTACAAGATAGACGGCGGCTGGTGGGAGCGTCCGACGGAACCGATTAAGCTCGACCGCACCAAAAGCCACACCATTTCATGGCAGCGCGTCGATTATTCGCCGGAAAATCCCGTAACCGAATATTTCCTCCCGCCGAAGCCGGAATTTTCCGTCCGCACGGAAGCGGAGGGCGCCGTTTACGTTACGGCGGCAAATCCTGAAAATTATAAGTTTGCGGTGTACGACGGCGCGGAGCTGGTTCCCGAACTATACGAATATATGAAAATCGATGCCTTTCAGGGGGACGCCTTCAGCGGGACGGTAACTGCCGCCATCTTTTACGATTCCGTTTATCAGGGGACGGCATCGTTCAGCTATAACGTCAACCGGCAAAAGCCGCAGCAGCCGATTTTGCTGTCGTCGGCGCCCGGCTCGCTTTCCAGAAAAAAGGTGAGCGTAACCGTCAGAAATCCCGGTCGGCACCGCCTCTACCTTTCTTTTACGGGGCCGGTTATTGTTGATGCGGACAAGGGCGGTGATATCGAGTCCGTTCCGTTTGAGCTGTTTTCCCAAAAGTTCGAAAAATTTTCGGGCAAAGAGCTTACGCTCAATCCGGTCGACGGCAAGGGAGCGGCCTACCGCATTGCCGCGTACACGGAGGATGCAACCGGCCGCCGGAGCCGCATTGCGGAATACAAAGTGATTGTCGATCAGTGCAATTATTATCTTGACGGCAGCGCGACGGACGAAGCGAGCGTAAAGGCCGCTAACGGCAGTAAAAATCACCCCTTTGCTTCGTTCGATTCTCTCCTGTCGTTCATTAATCGCTGTCGCGTTGTGCATATCCGCGTCAAAGGAAAGGTGCCGATGCCGAAGGAGACGATTATGCTTTCCACCAACTGCCGGATAGACGGTTCCGAATATGCCGAACTGCTGTTCGGTCGGTATTCTTCCATTATATTGAGGAATGCAAGTCTTTCCGCGTCCAACATTATGATTTCGATGGACGAGCCGTCGGCGCTGCTAGATAAAAATACGCGGCCGAATATTTTTCAGCTGGAACACAGCGCGCTTGATCTGCAAAATGTTGAACTGTCTGCGCTCTTCGGCGATCACGGGACGGTCATTGATGCCGAAGATTCGGTCATCAATGTGAATAAATGCGCGGTTACCGTTACGGCTGTCGCATATTCGAGCGCGGTGGCGGCGATGCGCTCAAAAATAACCGTCCGCGACAGCCGCGTCGCAACGAATGCGGATACGGCGGTGAATTTTTCGGTGCAAAGCGGGATTTTTGAACTGCGTACGAGCCGCTGCAGCATCACCGGAAGCATGGGGCGCACGGCGGAGCTGTTCGATACCGCCAGCACGATCACGGACAATGTTTTTACCGCTGACTTAAAGAAACCGCGCAAAACCAACGAGCCGATCTATAACGGCAAGAACAATATCAGCATGGAATATTCCGGCAATACAAGTACGGGATTTTAGATGCCGGTACGCTTGTTCTGCGGACTCGATGAAGCGGGGCGCGGGGCGCTTGCAGGTCCGGTTACTGCCGGCGCGGTAATTTTGCCGCCGGATTTTCCGATTGAAATGCTCAACGATTCAAAAAAACTTTCCGAAAAACGGCGTGCGGCGGCGGAAGCGGTGATAAAAGAAAAAGCCTGCTGGGGAATCGGAGCGGCAAGTCATGAGGAAATCGACGCGCTGAATATTTTGCAGGCATCGCTGCTTGCCATGCAGCGGGCATTTGATGCCATGCAGGAGACGCTTATGCACTGGGCGGCGGCGCACAGCATAGCGGAATTTGAAATTACCGCACTGGCGGACGGAACGTTTACGCCCGGCATTTTGTGCAGAGAATTGCGCTGTGAACCGAAAGCCGATGCGCGCTACCCTGAGGTTATGGCGGCGAGCATTCTTGCCAAAACCGCCCGCGACAACATTATGATTGAAATGGATAAAAAATATCCCGAATACGGGTACGCAAGGCATAAAGGCTACCCCACGGCCGCGCATATACAAATATGCCGCCGACTCGGACCTTCTCCGATACAGCGGCGTTCGTTTCGCTATTAATTAAACGGAGGTGCTGGGCGGCGCACTTTCGGCGTCCGGTTTACGCTTTGAAACAACATGCAGGCGACCGGTACGTTTTATGCCGTCATCTTTTTTTACAGCGTCGTTCCGCAAAAGCGAAAGCTGCTTTTCTTTTTCCGCTTTTTTCGCCGCTTTAATTTTTGCGCGCTGCTTTCTGTCCTTTTCGATAAAATTCAGCGAATGGTCGATGCCTTGTAGGAATTGCTGCATGTCTTCGGCAAAAATTGCAATTTGATGGCGGTCGGCATCGGCTCCATCCCTGTTTTTGCTTTCTACAACCTGCAAAAAGACGTCGCCGTTTCGATTTTCTTTGACATTGAAAAAATAACTGCGGTTTTCAAGATAAACTTCCGTAGTAAAAAGTTCGCCGCGGGCTCCCATTTTTCCTCCTTTCAGAAAATGCCGATGCATGAACGGAGAACGGTACCGGCATTTTTCCCTATTTAGATATTCAGATTTATTAAAAAGTATGCAGTTGTGCGGCCGGTTGGCCTCGAATGTTCTCCTCCGGTTTTACGATAAAAAAGTCCGGCTGCGTAAAATCAGCCGACTCTTTCATCATTTACCGTGC
The DNA here is from genome assembly GCA_963543045.1 of uncultured Treponema sp. Taxonomy (GTDB): domain Bacteria; phylum Spirochaetota; class Spirochaetia; order Treponematales; family Treponemataceae; genus Treponema_D. The sequence continues at coordinate 25,326 of CAUTZW010000006.1, read as the reverse complement.
ATATTCAACGATACGTGTTTCCCGAATCATCGTCAGGCGGATTCTGCCCGGATAGCGCAAATCGTTTTCGATTTGTTTTGCAATATTCGACGCGAGCTGTTTTACATCGCCGTCCGCAATTTTTTCGTTATTTACCAAAATGCGCAATTCACGGCCGGCTTGAATGGCATACGCTTTTTCGACGCCTGCAAATCCTTCCGCAATCGATTCAAGGTTTTCGAGGCGCTTGACGTAATTGTCTACCGTCTCGCGGCGAGCGCCCGGACGGGCTGCAGAAATTGCATCGGCAATCTGCACGATGACCGCTTCCACCGTTGACGGATCAATATCGTTGTGGTGCGAGGCGACTGCATTCACCACGCGCGCATCTTCGCCCATCTTCCGCGCCATTTCCGCGCCGACTTCCGCATGATTTTGGTCGCTTTCGTTTTCCGCCCCTTTCCCGATGTCGTGGAGCAAGGCGGCGCGCTTGGCAAGTTCCCGATCCGCTCCGACTTCTGAAGCGATTGCGGACGCCAGCATTGCCACTTCCTTTGAGTGGTGGAGCACGTTTTGGCCGTAGCTCGTGCGGAAATACAGCCGTCCCAGCGCACGCACGCCGTCGGTCGGCATGTTATGGATGCCGAGTTCAAACAACGTCCGCTCGCCCTCTTCGTAAATCTTGTTTTGTACTTCGCGCGTAACTTTCTGCACGATTTCTTCGATGCGGGCAGGGTGTATCCGCCCGTCGGAAATGAGCCGTTCAAGCGATTCTTTTGCAATTTCCTTACGAACCGGATCAAAACACGAAATGACGACCGCTTCTGGAGTATCGTCGATGATGATATCGACGCCGGTGAGCGTTTCAAGCGTTCTGATGTTGCGCCCTTCGCGCCCGATGATGCGCCCTTTCATCTCATCGCTCGGAAGCGAAACGGCGGTAACCGTTACATCGCTCGTCGTTTCGGCGGCAATGCGCTGAATCGATGTTATAAGAATCTCTCGCGCCTTTTTTTCCGCTGCAAGAAGTGCATCCTGCTCAATCTTATTGATAATAACTTGAGCATCATGCTTTGCCTCGTTTTCGAGATTCTTAATAATGAGCCCTTTTGCCTCCTGCGGAGAAAGGCCTGAAATACGTTCAAGCTCTTGGCGCAGTTCCTCTTCCTTATCGACCAGTAAATTCTCCCGTTTTTGCATGGCTGCAGCGCGATCGGCAAATTCTTTTTCCTTCCTTTCGCAATCGGCAACCTTTTGGTCGGCAAGTTCTTCCTTTTTGTTTACTCTTGCTTCATACCGCTGCACTTCTGCGCGGCGCTCACGGTTCTCCCGCTCCTGCTGGTTTCGTTCTCGAATGAGTTCATCTTTTGCATTCAGCAAAAATTCCTTTTTTTGTGCCTCTGCTTCCCGCATCGCTTCCTGCTTGACGCGTTCAGCTTTTTGTTCAGCCGCAGATAATTGAAATCTGGCATAGAGCCAGCGAGTAATCCATCCAAGAACAATTCCAAAAACAGGGAGAATAACGAACAATACGATGTTCTTCATATTAATCTCCTTAGTATAGCTAATATATAGAATAGTTCTGCGGCATATTACTGTATCAATATTTAATTGTCAAATGAACGTTCCGCGTAAAATATCTTCTATATATATGGATAATTTTTGAGCTGCGCGTAAAGCGCATGGAGTTTTAGGGAGATTTCATTCGGCCGACCGTCTTTTTATCCGTTGAGGGCAGCATGGGAGCCGGAAAATACAACGGCCTCTCAATACGTTTACATGCGCCCCATCGCGATACGCTCGATGCGCGCCGTTCCCGTTCGCTGCGATTTTTTCTGATAGAAATGCCTGTGCTGGAGAATGCGCTCGAAACAAGGCCGGATGCTTTGCGGTCAATAGAGGCATGATGAAAGTGCACGTTGCACGTATGCGGCAAATTTTTCCGCCGGTCGGGAAATGAAATTTTCGTTTCGAGTTTTTCAAAAAGCCTCCGTTTTCGTGCGTCTTCTGCTAAATACTATGCAGAGCGAGCGGCAATGTCGGCGCAGGGGTATGCATCGCGGACGGTTTTGAGGAGGTCGTATGCGCGTTTTGTTTGTTACTGCCGGAGCGCTTCCCGATTCGGGCAGTTTTCCGGCCGAATATGTTTCGGAACTGAAAAAGCGCTGCACGGTTTTGCAGGTGCATTGCGATTTCGAAAATTCCACGGCGGCCGTATGCGATGATGGGCGGACGTACCGCTTTGCGCCGGTTCCGGATTTTGAAACGCTTTCGCCCGATATGCGCATCTTTGAAAAAGTGCTCGCTTTTCGCCGCGCGCTGGCGCCGCTGACGGCGGAGTTTGAACCGGACATCATTCAGTGCATGGGAATGCGTGCCTTTCTGCCGTTCCGCTTTGATAGCGGCGTCGTGTATGCGGAATGGCAGGAGGAGGGCGACGGCGGATATGACGCCTTTTATTTTCAAAAATTGAAAATACGCCGATACGCGTTGACGGCAAGTTTGGCGGCCGTCGTTTATTCGGAAGGGGATGCGCGTTCCGCCGTGCGCTTATGCGGCGGGAAGTGCGCGCCGCTCGTGCTTCCGGCAGGAATTGCGCAGCCCCCGAATGCTGCCCGCGCCGCCATCCCGCTTTGCATCCCGGACGCTCGGAGTTCCCGAAACTCGGCAAAAAGCCGTTCCGTCTTGTGCGTCGCGCCTTCTTCCGGCAGCGCGGAAACCTTTCTTTCGGTAATAGAGCAGCTGGGAAGCGGATTCAAAGCAAAATACGGTCTCTGCTATGCGCTCGCTCCGGCTAAATCGCACGTTCTTTTCGGATACGGAAGCGCGCCCCTCATCGATTGCATCGGGGAACCGGTCGGCGCGGGCGACATTGTGATCATTCCGCAGGCTTCTGGCGATTCGTTCCGGTTCGACGCGCTCAAAGCGATGGCGAAAGGCTCCCTCCTCATCATGCCCCGAAGCGAAGGCGCGGCGGCCTTTGCGGAATACGGCGCAAACTGTCTGGAGCTCTGCCCGGGACGGCAGGGAATGCGTGCGGCTCTGGTAAATGCCGTCGTCAATTTTGATTCCTATACGGCGATGCGTACCCATGCCGCCCGTACCGGAGCTGCGTGGAACATCGAACGCTCCGTCAGTGCGCATCTGTATGTCTATCATCTCCTCCTGCGCGGAAAATTGCCGCATCTCATTTCCGCATATACGGAACCGATGCGGAGAACGCTCGTTCGCTTCACCCATGCCAAGCGGGCGGAAAGACAATATGCGGCGGAGCGGGAGCTGCGTGCGATCCGGCTCATTGCGCACGCGGCGGAAAAGGCGGAATGGGTGCATCAGGGGCGGGGGTGCCGAACGGGAGGACGGCCGATTCTTGCGTTGACCGGCGCGTATTCGGCAGCGGATGCCTTTCCGAGTATTAACGTCGTTTCGACGCTGGCTGAAGGGATGAACGGCATCGTCGTCCGCCCCGAATGTCTGCCGTTTGCAGACCGCGCGTATCCCGTCGTAGTTGCTGTCGGCGCGTGGGAGACGGTCGAAGAGCCGTGCACGGCGCTTATGGAAATGCAGCGCGTTACGGAGTCGCTCCTCATCATTCTATTTCGCGAAAATCTCCCCTATTCGTGGCAGACGGCAACGATGGGCGCAACGCCGGTTGGGGAAGCGTTCGCCGGAAAGGATTTTTATTATGCGGCTGACGGCGCGTCGTTTTCTGCCGCAGCGGAGTGGGACGGGCAGGAAGGCGGTACGGCCGACGCGCTGTTTTCCGAAGGGGAGCTTCCGGCTGTGCTCCGGCGCATACGGGAGGCGACCGGCTACCGGGCCGCAGTGTTTGTGGGGCGAAGGCAGCCTGCGCTGCATGCGGCGGCGCACTATCGGAGTGCGGAATACGCAACTCCGCCGTAAAAGGCGCATTCCTTTGCCGAACGCAAGCTGCGGAGCCGGACAGTCGGCTAAACCGGAGGCGGGGAGAGATGACTGGCTCCGTTCGGAACGTGCGGAGTGCGATTCTGTTGATTTTCTGCAAAAAAACGGAGTATAGTGCGCCCATGAAAAAGATTTGCCTGTTTTTGCTTCCCCTTGTCCTTTGCGTAAGCTGCGCGCTTGAACCTCCGAAAACAACAAAATGGCGCATCGTCAATTCTACGTCCGATCCGCTTACTGTCATGATCAATTCGGTTAAGGTCGTCGTCGGTTCGGGAGATGCTCAGCTGGCCGAATTGGGAGACGTCATCGACACCATCGATTTGGACAAAGAGAAGTACGCCTATACGGAGGGCTGGTATTATAAAGGCCGGAATGCCTATCGGGAATTAACCGTTACGGCAAATCCCGTCTACCGGTATACGATTTTATACCGCTCCTCCGAACCGCTGCATTATCTTGACGGCAAAACGGTTGAAAAAGGCGCATTAAAAAAATACTTGATTACCTGCGGCACGGACGAAAGCGGACGGCCGCGCCTGCGTAAGGTCGAGCTGCCGCCTTATTATGCCGAAGCGGAAATTATCCGCTGCACCAGCGAACGTGAATTGCAATACGATAAACGCAACGCCATCCAGCTGTTTCAGGAAAACGGTCTTGCCTCGTATTCGCTCAAAAAAACGGCGACCTGCAAAAACGTTTTAAATGCCGCAAACTGCACGTATTTCGTTTCGATTATCATTGAACCGTGATGCGTGGGCGCGGGTTTTGGCGGGTGCGGCTTATACTGCCGGACGCGCAGCCTTTTGCCGCCCCAATGCGCTTTCCTGCGATAAAATCATCCATATTATAGACAGGGTTTTTCATTTATTATATAGTCTCGCACAATACTCAATTCAAAAGGAAAGTTCTTTTATGCAGATGACGGACATTTTCAACAAGCTTAAAGACCTGCAAGTCATACTCGGCAAAAAATACGAGCTCGAAAAAAAAATAAACGAAGCTCCTGAGCAGTTGGACACGCAGGATGATTTACTTTCCCGTATGCGGAAAGAGTTTATTGAAAAAAATCATACATACGAAGAAATAAAAGAGAAAGTGCTGACGCTGCGGCGGGAGCTTGACGAGTCGGTCAATTCCCGCGAATCGGCGGAAAAAAAGATGGACGACATTACAACGCACCGCGAATACGAAGCGCTCGAAAAACAAATATCGGAAGCGACCAAAAAGGAAACGGACGTGCGGAAGGAGCTGCAGAAAGAAGAGCGTTCGCTTACCGAATTAAACGACACCTTGAAAATGACGGAAAGCATGATCAAGTCGCAGGAAAACGATTTGGACGCCAGCCGCCGTTCGCTTGACAGCCAGCTTGACGGCTACCGGGCGGAACTTTCGGAACTTGAACAGCGCGAAAGTGAAATTACGCCGGGTCTCGATCAGGAAGTGTTATTCAAATTCCAGCGCATCATTCAGCGGAATTCGGAAGGAATCGTTGCCGTGCGGGGCGGCGTCTGCACGGGATGCAATATGATTCTTCCCGCCCAATTTGCAAACGAGGTGCGGGAAGGTACGGAGATTCAATTCTGCCCGTACTGCAGCCGCATTCTCTTTCATGAAGAAGCGGAAGAAAGCGGACCGGATTCGTATTTTTCCGATTCCAGAGAGCTTGCCGACTTGGATGATGATTTTATCGATGATGACGACGGAGACTTTATCGACGACGATGACGACAAGGAAGACGAATTGTATGACGCTTCCGAGCCGGATGACGGCGATGAGGACGAGGATGATGAAGATTCTTCTGCAGAAGACGATGAAGATGACGATGCGGAGGAAGGCGAGAACTAGAGGAATTATTACAGGCGGGATATAACCGCGCCGCGTCCTTTGATGATAAATGATTGCGGCGAGATAAAGTCCGGGCTCCTTCGGAAAAAATGCCGGGTAATGACCGGGCGGATGGCGGTACCGAACGGCAACGCTGTCCGACAGAAAGTGCAGCAGAAAAGATACCGCGCAGGCGACTGCGTAAGGGTGAAATGGCAGTGTAAGAGACTACCGTGCGGACGGTAACGGACGCAGCAATGTAAACCTCATTTGGAGCAAGGTCGAGCAGAAGTTTGTTTTCCGAGCTGATACTTCGGGTAGGCCGCTGGATGCTGCGGGGTAATCCGCAGCCAAGATAGATGGTTATGCCGCTGGAAGGCGGTAACAGAATCCGGCTTATCGTCCCGCCTGTTTTTTATTTTGCCCGAGGGCGTACCGTAAAATCCTTGAGGCCTACGGCAAAGGCGACAAGGTGCTCGCGATGCATCTTATTGTACTGCGGGCGCATTGCAATCGCTCCGTATTCCGACGTGTCGGCTGCCGTTTTATGCAATCGGTATTGCGCTTGCGATAGTAACGAGTTTAATGAAATCTGTATTATGTCCGCTGATGTTATAAAAAAACGAAAACCGTTCATCCCTCAGCTTGCAGCTTTTCTGTGCATCTCCGCTGCGCTCGGCGCGGCCGGTGTGTTTTCATATCGTATGTTCAAAAAATACCGCGAAGCCGCTCCCTCTCTTACTGCGCTGCAAAAAAGCTGGCAGGAGTATGATTATCCTGCGGTATACGCAATCAGCCGCCGTATCCTCGATTCAAAACCGCTGAGCAACACGGCGTTGACCTATCACGGCTATGCGTGCTTTTATCTTGCGGTCTCCCAGCTCGATAATTCCGCCTCGCAAAATTATTTGGATGAAGCGATCAGTAGTTTACGCACGGCCTATTACACGGCGCGGAAAACGCTCGTTCCGCAAATCGAGTATATGCTCGGTAAATCCTATTTCTACAAAAACACGATTACTTCCTATTATTATGCCGACCTTGCGGCAAAATATCTTGATGCGGCGGCCTCGCACGGCTACAAGGCGAAAGACATTCCCGAATATCTGGGTTTAAGCTACGCCGCGCTCGGTATGACGACCGAAAGCATTTCCGCATTTACCGAAGCGCTCCTCGTCCGCGAGTCGGATACGCTCCTCCTCTCTATTGCCGAGCAGTATTACAAGGCGGGACAGGCGCCGGCGGCAAAGCAGTATTTGTACCGAATAAAAAACGGCAGCAAGGATGACAGCCTGCTGCTCAAAAGTATGAACCTTTTGGGGATGATTTATATTGAAGAGGGAAATTATGCCGATGCACGGACGGAATTCGAAAGTATTTTACAAAAAAAACAGAATTCAGCTGACGCGTACTACGGACTTGGTATAATATATGAAAAGCAGGGGAATTTGGCAAAAGCGCGTTCCGAATGGCGGAAAGCCTTGAAGGTACAAGTGAATCATGCAGGCGCCCTTGCAAAGATTGCGGATTATAAATAGCTTGGAATCCGGGAGGATTTATGGGATTTTTTGACAAATTTTCGACCGACATAGGAATTGATCTCGGCACCTGCAACACGTTGATTTATGTGCGGGGCAAGGGGATCATCATAGACGAGCCGTCCGTTGTCGCCGTCGAAAAGGGAACGAAACGCATCGTCGCAGTCGGAGCCGACGCAAAGAACATGCTTGAAAAAACGCCGAGCAACATTATGGCGATTCGCCCGCTTGCGGACGGAGTCATTGCCGATATCGACAGTACGGAACGCATGATAAAATATTTCATCTCAAAAATCACTCCGCGACATAAAATCATTAAGTCGACGCGCATGAAAATCGGCATTCCGTCGTGCATCACGGATGTTGAGCGGCGCGCCGTTATTGAAGCCGCGCTGAAAGCGGGCGCAAAAGAAGTCGAAGTCATTCAGGAATCGCTTGCGGCCGCCATCGGCGCAAAGATTCCGATTTACGAGCCGGCCGGCCACATGATCTGCGACATCGGCGGCGGCACGACCGAAGTTTCCGTCATATCGCTCGGCGGGATGGTTATTACCAGTTCCATCCGCGTCGGCGGCGATAAATTCAACGAAGCGCTGGTAAAGCACGTAAAAAGCGTCCATAATCTCATCATCGGTCAGCAAACGGCGGAGCGGCTGAAAATCCAAATCGGAAACGCAGCGCCCGATAAAGCGATTGAAAAGATGGAGCTCAAAGGGACCGATGCCATCACCGGTCTTCCGCGTCGTCTTGAAATCGACAGCGTTGAAGTCCGCGAAGCCTTAAAGGAACCGGTCAAGCGCATTGTCGAAGAAATTAAGAGCGTTATCGGTCAGACGCCGCCGGAACTTGCTTCCGACATCGTGGATCGGGGAATCGTTATGACCGGCGGCGGCTCCATGCTCAAAGGCCTTCCGAAACTCATTTCAAAAGAAACGGGCGTTCCGGTTATTTTGGTTGAAAATCCGCTTGAATGCGTCGCGCTCGGATCCGGAGAAGCGTTCGAATTATTCAGCGATATGTCTTCCGATCGCGCCGTATACGACAGTCTTAACGAATAAAATGACGCCCAAGCGACGGTTTTCATTAAAAATTCAGGATTTTACGGCGCCGGTTATCGTCATCCTTTCCTGCGTCATGCTTGCGTTCAGTTCCGGCAGTTTTATTGTCAACGTAAAGACCGTAGGCTTTTCCGCGCTCTCTTCGCTTGAAAACGGCGTGCATGTTGTGGTGCGCGGTGCCGTCGGCGCATTTACGGCGATTCGGGAACTCAAACAGTTGCAGAAAGATTTTGACGCGCTGACGCATCGGCTTGAAAATTATGAGCAGATGCAGCGTTCGAATGCGGACATCCGCAAGGAAAACGAGCGGCTCAAAGCGCAGCTGGGATTTGTTACGTCGCTTGAAGAGAAAAGTTATCCTGCGCAGATCATTGCGCGGGATTCGGACAATTTGTATGCGTATCTTACCGTCAATAAGGGCAGCGCGGCGGGAGTAAAAAAAAACATGCCGGTAATCGCTTACCAAAACGGCACTTCCGCTTTGGTCGGCAAGGTTGTGCAGGTGGGCATGTTTACCAGTCTCGTGATACCGGTCTACAACTTGAATTGCACGGTGTCGGCGCGGATACAAAATACGCGCGATTTGGGGCTGGTTACCGGCAACGGCAGCCCGGATAAGCCGCTGACGATGCAGCATATCCGTAAGCGGGTGCTTGAAGAGCTCCATTACGGCGATATGATTGTTACGTCGGGGGAAAACAGCAACTATATGAGCGACTTGCCGCTCGGTACCATCTCAAAAATTACAACGCTCGATTATAATTCGTCGCTGTCCATTGAAGTGGCGCCGGTCATCGATTTTTCCCGGCTGGAAAACGTCGTCATCGTCAACCTGCATGAAATAAATTCCGTGAGGCCTCTTGAAAAATGACAAAATCATTCATCGTATCGGCGCTTATCATTCTGTGCATTGCGATGGCCGAAAGCGCCATTTTGTCGAATCTGGCCGTTTTGCCCGCCGTGCCGGACTTAATGCTCATCAGCTCGCTCTATCTTTCTCTGGTCAACGGGCGCGGATACGGGGAGGCCGCAGGTTTTCTTTCCGGCCTTGCGCTTGACTTTTTGTCGGGCGCGCCGCTCGGCTTCAACTGCATTTTCCGCACGATTATCGGATATGCGGCGGGCTTTTTCAGCACGTCGCTCAATTACGGCGGCGTTTTCATTCCCTGCATGATCGGTTTAAGCGGCACGCTTGCAAAAGCGCTGCTCGTGCGGCTGATTGCGCTCTTTTTTCCGGCGGTTGCGCTTTCCTACCGCATTTTTTCCGTGCCGTTCGCCTTTGAACTTGCCGCAAACGTTGCGCTGACGCCGCTTATGTTCCGGCTGCTCGGCTCATTCCGGCACGCCATCGCGCTGCATGACGGGGACGGACTTTGATGCGGCGGCATTCCGGCGGCGAACGCGGCGGAGCGGAGAAGAACCGTAAGCTCGTATTTATTTCGGCGATACTGACCGTGTCGTTCGCCGTTTATTTTTACCGGCTTTTTTCGATGCAAGTCATTCAGGGAAGCGAATACCGCACCCGCTCAAAGACGATTTCAAGTCAAGTCAACGTGATTCCGGCGCAGCGCGGCGAAATATTCGACCGGAACGCGAATCTGCCGATGGTGATCAACACCGATTCGTTTGCCGTTGAACTGACGCCGGGCGAAATTCCAAAAGGTCATTATGATACGGTTGCGGCCAAACTTGCCGCCTTGCTCGGCATTTCGAAATTCGACATCGATAAAAAGATTCCGGCCGCATCGCGCAGGGATTTTTCTTCATTTACCATCCGCTCGAACGTTCCGTTTTCCGTCATTTCAAATATCGCCGAAAACCGTACCGACTTGCCGGGCGTTTCGTGGATTTCCAAACCGATCCGCAACTACGTTGAAACCGGTTCCATCGCCCACGTCATCGGCTACGTCGGCGACATCACGCAAGATGAAATGAACGTCATGTACAATAAAGGCTATACCCGCAGCAGCGTCGTCGGCAAAACCGGCATCGAAAAGCAATACGATTTTTTGCTGCAAGGAACGCCGGGGCGGGAAAGCCGGACTGTTGACGTGCGCGGGAGGATTTTGTCCGACACGCCGGTGATTGAACCGCCGAAGATGGGAAAGAATCTTGTGCTGACCATCGATACGACCATCCAGCGGCTGGCGGAAAAGACGCTTGGTAACCGGGTGGGCGCCATCGTCGTGCTGCGGCCTTCCGACGGGGAAGTGCTTGCGATGGTTTCGTACCCGTATTTCGATCCGAATATCTTTAATACGGAAGAAGCGTCGCGCTACTTTAGGACGCTGACGGCGGACGAAAAGCGGCTGCCGCTTGTAAACCGCGCCGTCAATGCGGTCTACCCGCCGGCATCGACATTTAAAATCATCATGTCGACTGCGATGCTGCAAGAAAATGTTTTTCCGGCGGCAAAAAAAATCGAATGCGAAGGCAAACTCCTGTACGGCGGGCGCACGTTCCACTGCCACATTCACGAGCCCGGTCACGGCTGGCTGAACATGAAAAACGCGCTTGCGCAGTCATGCGATATTTACTATTGGACGCTCGGCCGCGACTTTCTCGGTATTAGCAAAATCGCGGCGTATTCGAGAAAATTCGGCTTGGGGCAGAGCGCGCAAATCGATTTGCCGAGCCAGCAGACGGGGTTCGTGCCGACTGCCGAATGGAAAGAGCGTCGCTATCATGAACGCTGGCTCGGCGGCGACACCATGTCGTGCTCTATTGGACAGGGCTATATGCTTGCAACGCCGCTCCAACTTGCCGATATGACGGCGATGGTCGCCAATTCGGGCGTTATCTACAAGCCGCATCTGCTCAAAGAAGTCCGCGATCCGGTTACCGACGAAGTGATTCAGAAAATTGAGCGGGAGACGCTGTTCAAGGCGGACATTGATCCTGCGGTGTGGAAGGAAGTGCAGGAAGCGATGCGCTACACCATCGCATTTGGGAGTCCGCAATACCCGATGCACAACCGGATTGTAAAGGCTGCGGGCAAAACCGGAACAGCGGAGGTTGCCCCGTACAAGACATCGTGGCATTCGTGGATGGTCGCCTATGCGCCGTATGACGCACCGCCGGAAAAGCAGGTTGTTGTTGCGGCGGTAATTGAAGCGTGCAATCCGTGGGAATGGTGGGCGCCCTACGCGACAAATATTATTTTGCAGGGGATTTTTGCCGGTCAAACGTATGAAGAAGCGGTCGATGCACTCGGCTTCAACGCGCTCATCAAAAATAATTCGCGTCAGGAGTAAACATGAAAGACGGTTTTCTCGGAAACATCGATTTTATCTTGCTGCCGTGCGTCCTCATCCTTGTGGCGACTGGCGTTGCATTCATCTATTCTTCCGGCGTAAATTCCGCAGGCGTTCTAGTTACGAACGAATACCTCAAGCAGATTATCTGGGGCGGCATCGGCCTTCTTTTCATGCTGTTTTTCGCCTTTTACGACTACCGACGGTTTTTGCGGCCGGCGATTTATTTTTATTTTGTCCTGATATTCTTTCTCGTTTACACGCGCATTTTCGGAAGATACGTCAATGGCGCGCGAAGCTGGATCGGGCTTGGAGACTTCGGCATTCAGCCGTCGGAATTCGGCAAGGTAATATTCATCCTGACGCTTGCGCGGTATCTTGAAAAATCAACGGATGAAAAACCGCTTAAACGGCTCGTCATCGCCATGTCAATATTCGCGCTGCCGGCAGGCCTTATTTTAGTGCAGCCGGACCTCGGCACCGCATCCGTTTACATCCCGATTTTCTTTATCATGTGCTTTATGGCGGGCTTGCCGAACCGCTACGTCCTGTTTTTACTGTGCTCTGGCAGCGCAACGATTATTTTTACCGTCCTGCCGGTATGGAACGAGTTTATCGCGCACAACTCGGTGCTGCTCATCACCGCGCTTTCCAATTTTAAGCTGAAAGGCATTTTGATTATCGCGTCCGGCTCAATCGCCTTGATGAGCGCGGTATTCCGCCGGTACTTTCACGGCCCGCGCTACTACTATTGGATTTCGTATGCCGCCGCCATCATTGCAATAGGACTGGTCGCATCGTCCGGCGCCGGCAAAGTCTTAAAAGAATACCAGATACGTCGGCTCATCGTGTTTATGGATACGTCGGCGGATCCGCGCAACTCCGGTTGGCACATCATCCAATCGAAGATCGCCATCGGCGCAGGCGGCCTCATGGGGCGCTCCTTCCTGCACGGCACGCAAAGCCACTACCGCTTTTTGCCGCAACAATCGACGGATTTTATATTCAGCATCCTGTCGGAAGAATGGGGATTTGTCGGCGGAACGCTAGTGTTCGGGCTCTACATGATTATTATGTTCCGCACCATCCACATCATCAAAATCGCGTCGACCAAATTCGGCACCTACATTGCATCCGGCATACTCGGCATGTTTATGATCCATTTTTTCATAAACGTCGGCATGGTCATGGGAATTATGCCCATTACCGGCATTCCGCTGCTCTTCCTCTCTTACGGAGGCTCATCCCTCCTGACCGCCATCAGCTGTATCGGCTTATTGATGAGCATAAACTACCGCTCGGAACGTTAGCCCGCCCCCGAAGCGCCCGCATAAGGCGCAGCATTGTGCGGGGTGAGCGGCAACAAGCGAGGCGGCCGACCGGTTAGCGCCGAGCCGTCCCGGTCGCAGGAGCTGCGATGGTATCTCTTGTCGTTCAGAATCCTGCGGAGACAAGTACAGCTGCAATCTCCGCTCACTGTCCGCTCGATGTAAGTCGCCCGCCATCTGCACGGAGTAGGCGACAGACACGCACGCACCTGCGACGGTTGCCGCCGGGGGTACGCGCTATTGATAATTCAAGTCGGTGAGGATTTCGGTGTGGTCGGCAAAGACTGCGACGGTGTGCTCTTCGTGGCAGGAGGCAAGGCCGTCCGCGGTGACGACGGTCCAGCCGGTGTCGTCGGTGTAGACGTCCGGTACGCCGAGGTTAATCATCGGTTCGATGGCGAGCACCATTCCCGCCTGTATGCGCGGGTTCGGGCCGTCGCTCGGGCAGTTCGGTATGCTCGGATCTTCGTGCACGTCCAATCCGACGCCGTGTCCGCAATAGTCGTACACAACGCCGTAGTGATGCTGTTCGGCGATGCGGTAGACTGCATGAGAAATGTCGCGGATGCGGTTTCCTGCGCGGCAGGCGGCAATTCCTGCTGCAAGGCATTCCAGCGTCACTTCATCAAGTTTGCGCCATTCCGGTTTGACGTTGCCGACCAATATCGTGTGGGACGAATCGCTGATGTATCCGTCAAGGTCGATTCCGACGTCGAGCGAAACCAAGTCTCCGTCGTGGACGACCCGCTTTTTGGACGGAACGCCGTGAATGACCTCGTTATTGATGCTGATGCAGGCCGCTCCCGGAAAATCTTCCCGATACCACGCCGGTTTTCCGCCGTGCGCCAGCATAAAGTCCTTGCACAGCGTATCGATTTGCTTCGTGGTGACGCCGGGTTTTACTTCGGGAATGACCGCTTTAAACATGTCGGCAAGTAAGTGGCACGATTTTCTGATGCCGTCGATTTCATCGCTATTTTTGAGTCGTATCATTTTTTTTCCTCTGTTTCTTATGTCGGGAAAGGCGCGCCGCTTCCTCCGTACAGACGGAGGCGGTTCGTACATCCCCGAATTTCGTGTATATCTCCGCCATCTTCGTCAGGAAAAACGCATCGTCCGCATCCGAAAAGCCCAAATCGAGCGCGCGTTCCCATACGTCGAGCGCAAGTTCGTCGTTGACGGAGCCTTCGATGCTGCGCCGCAAAATGGTGAGCGTAAAGGCGAGCACTTCAGGGAAAAAGATCCTAAAGTAGGCGTAACTGTATTCCATTCTGATAATCTGTTCAAGCAGATTGAACGCATCGTAAAACTCCCCGCGCAGCGTAAGCTCTTCGGCAAGGATGTAGCCGAAGTCCATAAAATCTTCGCGCGAAAACCAATGCTTGAGCGAAAAGTCCGCATGTTCCGTCGACATCCGCTTAAATTCGCTGACGGCGTCGTCCTCTCGTCCGTGCATCAAGTCGAAGAAGATCAACTTGGCGCGGCTTTCGTGATCCGGCCGCCCGCAGAGCCAAAGCCGATAGTCGAAGCTGGGGCGGTCGTTGCGTCTGGCGCGGAATGCGCCCGAATACGATTCGTCGAATATCGCGCGCCGGCGTAAATCGTTTAATATTTCGTAGGCTTGCACCAGAAGCCGGAACGCCTCCGATTCCTGCCGCTGCGTCATATCGGGATGGAGCTCCTTTGCCTTCCGGCGGTAGGCGCTCTTTATCTCTGCGGCGGTTGTGCCGTGCCGCACTCCTAAAATCTTGTAACAATCTATCATGCTGCTCTTCCCATACCCGCTGATGCAAAGGTTTTCCGAATCGTTCCCGTTTTGCGCGCTTTCTGCCGTCGTGTCCGATCGGCGGGACGGATTGTATGCGACAAACGGAATTTTGTCGACCGCGTGCCCTCTTGCGCGATCCATAGAACCCCTGCCGAACGAAATGCCGACGCGGTAAGCGGAATACAATTTTTATGCGGACAAACGCGATGCCGCCTGTCCCGTTGCCCGTGAATGGCCGACTTGTGCGCTCCGCAGAAAACTCTGCCGGACAAAGCGCCGAGGGGGTAAGCGGAATACAATTTTCATGCGCCAAATACAGTGCTGCTTCTTCCGCTGCCGGTGAACGGCCGTCTTGCGCACTCCGCAGAAACCCAGCCGGAGGAAGCGTCGATGTGGTGGGCGGGAGGCAATTTTCATGCGCTAAACACAATGCCGCCTGTCCCGCTGCCCGTGAGCGGTGTTTTGCGCGACTTGTAGAAACCCCAGCCGGAGGAAGCGCCGCTGTGGTAAGCGGGAGACAATATTCATGCGGACAAACGCAGTGCCGCCTCTTTCGCTGCCTGTGTACGGCCGTCTTGCGCAATCCGTAGAGAGCCCTGCTGGACGAAACGCCGAGTCGGTAAACGGGACACAATATTCATGCGGGCAAACTCAATGCCGCCTCTTCCGTTGGTCGTGTGCGGCTGTCTTGCGCACTCCGTAGAGAGCCCTGCTGAACGAAATGCCGACACGGTAAGCGGAATACAATATTCATGCGGGCAAACACAGTGCCGCCTGTCCCGCTGCCGGTGAACGTCCGTCTTGTGAGATTCGCGGAAACCCTGCCGGACGAAACGCCGATGCGGTAAGCGCGAGATACAATTTTCCTGCGCCAAACGCAATGCCGCCTTTTCCGCTGCCCGTGAACGGCCTTTTGCGTGAGCTGCCGAACCCCTGCCGGACGAAGTACCGATGTGGTAAGCGAGACGCAATTTTCATGCGCCAAACGCGATGCCGCCTGTCCCGCTGCCGGTGAGAGGTCGTCTTGCGCAATCCGCAGAGAGCCCTGCCGGACGAAAGGCTAACGGGGTAAGCGGACGCAATTTTTATTCGGGCAAACGCAATGCTCGTCTGTCCTGTTGCCCGTGGCGGCCGTCTTGCGTGCTCCGCAGAACCCCCTGCCGGACGAAGCACCGACGGGGTAACCGGGATGCAATTTTCATGCGCCAAACGCGATGCTCACCTGTCCCGCTGCCTGTGTGCGGCCGTCTTGCGCGATCCACAGGAACCCAGCCGAACGAAGCGCCGACGCAGTAAGCGGGACGCAATTTTCATGCGCCAAACGCAATGCCGTCTGTTCCGCTGCCCGAGAACGGCCGTCTTGCGCGACCCGCAGGAACCCTGCCGGACGAAACGCCGATGGGGTAGGAGGGATGCAATTTCATGCGCCAATCGCAATGCCGTCTGTTCCGCTGCCTGTGAATGTCCGTCTTTCGCACTCCGCCGCCCCCAGCCGGACGAAGCGCTGACGCGGTAGGCGGGACGTAATTTTCATGCGCCAATCGCAATGCCGCCTGTCCCGCTGCCCGTGAACGGCTGTCTTGCGCGATCCATAGAAACCCTGCCGGAGGAAATGCCGACGCGGTAAGCGGGCGCAATTTACATGCAGGCAAACGCGGTGCCGCTGTCCCGCTGCCGGTGAACGGCCTTTTGCCCGATCCGCCAGAATCCCTGCCGGAGGAAGCGCCGGAGCGGTGAGCGGGATGCAATCTTCATGCGGACAAGTGCAATGCTCCCCTGTCCCGCTGCCCGCGGACGATCGTCTTGCGCGATCCGCAGAACACCCTGCCGGACGAAACGCCGAGTCGGTAAGCGGGACGTAATTTTTATGCGCCAAACGCAATGCTCACCTGTCCTGCTGCCCGCGAACGGTCGTCTTGCGCGGTGTTCCGGCACTCTGCGGTCTTGTTATATTTCACCTTGGGATTTATAATGTCGGACATGAATTGGCTCATTCTCTCTACCAGTGAAGACAACGTAAACGACGTGAAGGATGCAAAAGAACTCATCCTTTCTCATTTTCCGGTATGCGGTATGTATGCGGCTCCCGATGACGAAGAAAAACTGATGTGCCTGCATGACATTATCCCGACTATAACGCATTGCGTTATTTTTGCGCGGGAAACGCCGCGTTCGCGCAGTTTGAGTTTTATACTCGGCTTTTTAAGCGGAAAGAAGCTGCCGATTTATTCGGTTTTTCAAACCGGCATCGAAACGCTCGTGCGCCATTCGTTCGTTCAGGCGTTCGGCAATACTGATGAGCTTTTTCAATTTTTACGCGCCAGCGCAAAGGCGATCGCAAAAGCGCATTCGGTGCGGGAAGCGAGAGATTATTTGAATGGATGCGGCATCCCGCTCGCCGCGCAGAATTTTGCGGTTGCGGTTGAAAACGGCGATCAGCTGCTGTGCTCGTATTTTTTTGCGGCGGGAATAGACGTGAATGCCCGCGATTCGTTGGGAACGCCGATGCTCAATGTCGCCGCGCGCGCCGACAAGCTCGATATGATCAACTGGCTGCTTGAACGGGGTGCCGACATCAATGCGGTGTCCGAAGACCGCGGCTACACGGCTTTAATGGATGCCGTTTGGCGCGGCAACGAAGAGATTACCCGAGTGCTCACGGAGCGCGGTGCGGAATTGAATACCGTCAACAAAGAGGGGCAAACCAATTTGGTGCTTGCAGTCGGCGCCGACCGCATTGCAATCTGCCGGATTCTTGCCGAGCACGGCGCGGATCCCGATATTCCCGATTCGATGGGTATGTCCGCTTACGGTTACGCCAATCTCTTTAAAAAGAAGGAAATTGTTGCCGTCCTCGAAAAATACCATAAAGAAAGCGGAGATAATTAGCCGATGCGCCCAAAAGACGGCGGCATAACAGTCGTATTCGCCGGCGGCGGGACGGGCGGCCATATTTATCCCGGTCTTGCCGTCGCCGATGCGTTCCGCGCAAAGTGTCGGCAGCACGGAGTCCGCGTGCGGATTTGCTGGATCGGAAACCGCTCCGGTATGGATAAAACTATCGCCGAAAAAAGTGCCGATGCGGACGGAGATCCGAGCATTGACGCCTTTTACGGCATTCCGTCGGGGAAATTGCGCCGCTACGCTTCCCTGCAAAACTTTTTCGACCTTTTTAAAATTTTCGGCGGATGCGTCGCGTCGTTTTTTATTTTGGCGCGGCTCAAACCTGCCGCTCTCTTTTCCAAAGGGGGATTCGTGAGCGTTCCGCCGTGTTTTGCGGCCCGGCTGCTCGGCATTCCCGTTTTTACGCACGAATGCGATTTTACGCCCGGTCTTGCGACGCGGATTAACAGCCGCTTTGCAGAAAAAATTTTCATCTCCTATAAAGAAACCGCCGCGTATTTTCATGCCGCCGCAAAAGCGAAAACGCTTTTTACCGGCAATCCGGTTCGGCCGATTTTTTATGCAGCCGATGCGGAGCGCGGACGGGAGTTTTTAGGCGTCCGCACCGATAAGCCAATCCTCCTTGTCATCGGCGGGAGCCTCGGCGCACGGCAGATAAACGAGCTGGTACGCGAAAAACTCGACCGGCTCTGCGGCCGCTTTACCGTCGTCCATCAAACCGGCGCAAAGGATGCCGCTTCCCCGCCGGCCGCAGCATCCCCGGCCGTTTCGGAAAACTATCATCCGTATCCGTTTATTTATTCCCAAATGCCGGACGTCATTGCCGCGTCGGACATCGTTGTTTCGCGGGCGGGGGCGAATGCGCTCTGGGAATGCGCTGTTTTGGGCAAACCGATGATCCTCATTCCGCTTTGCGGTTCCGGAACGCGGGGCGACCAAAAAGAGAACGCCGCTTTTTTTGAACGGAGCGGAGCTGCCGCCGTGCTTGCGGGAGAGGCGGCAACGGCCGAAAACCTTGAGCGGACGCTCATTCGCTTTTCGGATCCGGCCGAGCGGAAAAAATATACGGAAGCCGCAGCAGCATTGGCGCGCGATGGAAAGCCCGCTGAAAAAATTGCGGATTTTTTATACAATCGCCTGCAAAACGCCGACTAATCCGGCCTCGGAGGATGCGGCGTTCATTTTAGCGGCCGCAGTTTCCGTTCAACGGAAGGGGAACCGTGCGGCAAAGGAATGACTATGACATTTGCGCCCGTTGATCTGTGCTTCATCGCCGTCGTTTTGATTTTTGCCCTTTCCGCTTTCGTAAAGGGGCTGGTGAATGAGCTGTTCGGAAAGCTCATCGTAATCGGCAGTTTTGCCTGCGCCATCATTTTTATGCCGGTTTTGAACCGGCGACTCATGCCGACGGTAACGAATCCGAACGTTTCAAAAGCTTTTTCGTTCATCATTATTTTCATTGTTACGTTTGTGGGGATTTCAATCGTGGAGCAGCTCGCTTCAAAACTATTTTCCGGAAGGATTATGCGGGGACTCGACCGCTGGCTCGGGTTTTTGCTCGGCGGGGCCGAAGGCCTTGCGCTCATCGCCGTAATCCTCATCCTTTTGACGGCGCAGCCGTGGTACGATGTGTCGCCCCTGTTCGAGGGGAGCGTTTTCTACGGGATGCTCCGCGAACATATCAGTGCGCCGGCGCTCTACCTCAGGGGATTGGTTCAAAATGTATGACAATCTTTTGCATCAAGCGGCGGCCGAACGCCTTTCCGCCGATATAAAAGGCGGATCCCTCCCCGGTGCGCTCCTTTTTGCCGGCGCCGAATGCTCAGGAAAGCTCACGTGCGCGCTTGAAACCGCCCGCATCCTCTCCTGTACGGCCTTTCCGCGGGGCGAATGGAATTGTTCGTGTCCGTCTTGCGTGCAGCACAAGGCGCTGGTCAACGCGAATGTGCTCCTTGTCGGCCCGCGCAGCTGCACGACGGAAATTCAAGCCGCTGAAACGCTTTTTTTAAAAGCGATCGAAGCCGATGCGCCGTTTTTAATCTCCGCGCGCTACCTCTACCTCCGCGCCGCCCGGAAGCTTACCCTGCGCTTCAGCGGGGTGCTGTGGGACGGCGACGACAAGTTTTCCAAAATTGCCGCCCTCATTGCGGAAATCGATGAGCTCATGGAGCCGCTTGACTTTCCGCATACGCTGCCGGATCTCAAAACCGTGCGCAAGACGGCCGAAAAGCTGTCCGCGCATTTTCAAAAGCTCGAAAGCACCTTTCTCTACGATTCCATTCCGGTTTCGCAGATGCGCAACGCAAGCGCGTGGGCGCGCATCAAGTCTTTCGACGGGAAAAAGACGATTATTATCGAAAATGCCGACCGGATGCTCGAAAGCGTCCGGAACGCGCTGCTCAAAATTCTCGAAGAGCCGCCGGAAGATACCGTGTTCATTTTGACGACGGCCTACCGCTCCAGAGTGATGCCGACCATTTTATCCCGCGTTAGAACGTACCGTTTTGCGCAGCGCACTGCCGAACAGGAGCGCAGCGTGCTCGACCGCGTTTTTCGTGCCGAATCTTTTCGCGGAACCATCAGCGATTATCTGCGCTCGTATCTGCCGGTGCCGCCGGATGCGCTGCGGGATGCTGCCGCCGCCTTTTTTGCGGACATCGCCGCATTCCGCATCCCCGACATTCCGGCGACCGTCAAAGAATGCGGCGCGTTCAATCCCCGCATTTCTTTAAAAATCTTCCTTGACGGCATTGCCGGGGCGCAGCGGAAACTGCTGTATTCGGCCGCAGGCGGCAGCGCCTCCGCCGAAATCTTTTCGGCGCTCGAATCCTGCTGGAATGCCGTCACCGTCTACAACCTGTCGCCGCCGTCCGCGCTCGAATCGCTCGTGCGCTCCCTCATCAAAACGAACAAACGCTACGGCGGGGTATTTTCATGCGTAGTTTGAATCGGCTGTTGGAAAAGCTGCCGAAGCTTTCCAACGAACAGCTTGCCGGCATCCTCCGCGACGTGGCTGCGGAAAACGCCCTGCTCGATTCGATATTCGATTCGCTTGCGACGGGGCTCGTTATCGTCGACCGGCAGTGGAAAATCCTGCAAACGAATAAGGCGGCCGACCGCTTTCTCTTTCTCAATGAAATCGACGAAAGCAAATTCGAATCGGAATGCGTGTGGAATCTCGTGTCCGAACCGGAAATCGGCCTTTTTTTGAAAAAAGCTGCGGAGAGCGGCAAAACCAACCTTTCCGAAGAGTTTACCGTGAGCGCAAACGGGGGAGCGGTGCACTTTATGACCGTTTCGCTCCTGTCGTACATCAAGCGCACGGAGCTTTCCGGCAACATCATCAAGATTGAAGACATCACGCAGCAGCGCAGTAAGGAGGTGCTTTCGCGCCGCATGGAAAACATGGCGGGGCTTACCAGTCTTGCTGCGGGCATGGCGCACGAAATTAAAAACCCGCTCGGCGCAATGGGCATCCACATTCAGTTGGTGCAGCGGATTATTAAAAAACAGCGCGAAGGCAACGGCCTCCTGCCGGAAAAAAATGTCCTCGAAGCGCATCTTGATGTCGTTAATCAGGAAATCGAAGGGCTGAACAAGCTCGTGATGAATTTTTTGTTTGCCGTCCGCCCCGTCAAAGCGGAGTTGATGCTCAAGGATCCTGCGCCGATTTTAAAAAACATCGTGGATTTTTTTTCGCCGGAATTCAGCCGCGCCCACGTCGTCGTCAGCATCAAAGTTCCCGAAGACGGCTGCCGCATCCTGATTGACGAAAGACTTTTCCGCGAAGTAATCGTAAACATTGCGCAGAACGCCTTTGCCGCCATCAAAGAACGCTACAAGGAATGCTCGGAAGGTTGCAGCGGCTGCCACAGTTGCCCCGGCAAGATTGATTTTACAGCGGCCGTCAAAAACGACAGCTACATCGTATCCATTGCGGACAACGGCAGCGGCATCGACCGCGCGGACATTCCGCGCATTTTTGAGCCGTATTACACGACAAAGGCGGCCGGCACGGGGCTTGGCATGACGATGGCGTACAAAATCATCAAGGAATTCAACGGAGATATTCAAGTCGATTCGGGCAAGGGAGAAGGGACGAAAATTTCAATCGTCCTTCCGATTCCGCAAACCGACAAAAAATTGCTGAAAAATACCGGAACGGATAAAAAGGCGCAAACATGAAATTTACGATTTTAATTATCGATGATGAGCGGAATATCAGAAACGGGCTGGCTGCAAACTTTGAGCTGGAAGATTATGCGGTCAAAACAGCATCGAACGGGCGCGAGGGGCTTATGCTCATCGGCAAGGGCGACATTGACCTCGTGATCACCGACCTGCGCATGGACGGCATTTCAGGCGATGAAGTGGTGCGCCGCATTGCGACCGGTACGCCCGGCATTCCTGTCATTGTGCTGACCGGCCACGGCAGCATCGACGCTGCCGTCAATGCGATGAAGGCGGGCGCATACGATTTTCTGACGAAGCCGCTCAACCTCGACCAGCTCAACATCATCGTAAAGCGTGCGCTTGAAGCCCGCGAATTGTCGCTCAAACACCGGATATTGCAGCAAGAACTCGACGCAAAAAACTCGTTTGCAAGCATCATCGGTAAGAGCGCGGATATGCAGCATCTCTATGAGCTTATCCGGAAGGTTGCGCCGTCAAAAGCGAGCGTGCTCATTACCGGAGAGAGCGGAGTCGGCAAAGAACTGGTGGCGGATGCCGTGCATCGCCTGTCGCCGCGGAAAGACGGCTCGTTTATCAAAGTGCATTGCGCCGCACTCAGCGAATCGCTTTTAGAAAGCGAACTGTTCGGCCACGAAAAAGGCGCGTACACCGGCGCCGACGGTATGAAAAAGGGGCGCTTTGAGCTTGCGCACGGGGGCACCATCTTCCTCGACGAAATCGGCGAAATCAATCAAGCGACGCAGGTAAAGATTCTCCGCGTTTTGCAGGAAAAGAAATTCGAGCGCGTCGGCGGGGAGGAAACGATTACGGTCGACGTGCGTATTGTCGCGGCGACGAACCGGAATCTTGAAGCGGAGGTGAAGGCGGGGCGCTTCCGGGAAGATTTGTATTACCGGCTGAACGTCGTGCACCTGCACGTTCCCCCGCTCCGTGAGCGCAAAGACGACATTCCGCTGCTGGTCGACCATTTTCTGAAGGAATGCGCGCGGGAAAACGGAAAGGCCGTCGGCGCCATCGAAGCGCGCGCGAAAGCCGCCCTGTATAAATACGACTGGCCCGGCAACATCCGCCAGCTGCGGAACTGTATGGAAAGCGCAGTGGTCATGTGCACCGGCGGGGAAATTACGCTTGCAGACCTGCCTCCGGCGATCAGCGAATGTACTGCGGACGCATCCGTTTCGATTCCGCTCGGCATTAGTCTTGAAGCGGCGGAGCGTACGATCATTGAGCAAAATCTTGCGGCGAACAAAGGCAACAAATCAAAAACGGCGGAGATTTTAGGCATCGAACGGAAAACCCTCCATCGAAAGCTCCAAAAGTACGGCGCGGAAGAAAGCGGCGGCGAAGCGTAATGAACGGCGTTTCCCGCTTTGCAAATCGGGCAAAACTTGACAAAGCCGGCGGTCAAAGTTATCCTGCTGGCAATTTTACAGGCAAAAGGTATATATTATGGTAGAAAACGAGCGGCTTCAGACGATTCGGCACAGCTGCGCGCACGTTATGGCGGAAGCGGTACGGCATCTTTTTCCGGGAACGAAAATTGCAATCGGTCCTGCAATCAATAACGGATTTTATTACGACTTTGATTTTCTCGAAGGTACGAAGTTTTCGGAAGAGCAGTTTCCGGCAGTCGAAAAGGAAATGCGGAAAATCATTGCGGGCAACCACGATTTTGTCTGCACGGAGCTGACGCGCGCCGATGCGCTGGAACTGTTTAAGGATGAGCCGTATAAAATCGAGCTGATCAATGCGCTGCCTGAAGATGCAAAAATAACGACATACACGCAGGACACGTACACGGATTTGTGCCGCGGCCCGCACGTGCAAAATACCAAAGAAATCAATGCGCAGGCCTTTAAGCTGGATAAAATTGCGGGGGCGTACTGGCGCGGGGACGCAAGCCGCCCGATGCTGACGCGCGTGTATGCGCTCGCTTTTGAAAAACCGAATGAACTGAAAGCGCATCTTGCGATGCTTGAAGAGGCCGCCAAGCGCGATCATCGGAAAATCGGCGTTGAAATGGATTTATTCCACCTTGATCCGGAAAATCCGGGGCAGATTTTCTGGCATCCGAACGGTTGGGCGCTCTACGTCGCCTTGCAGGAATATATGCGGCAAAAAGTCCGCGCGGACGGCTATCTGGAAGTCAACACGCCGGCCGTTATGCCGCGGACGCTCTGGGAACGTTCCGGCCACTGGGGGCATTACCAAAAAAATATGCTCATCACCGAAAGCGAAAAGCGCATCTTCGCAATCAAACCGATGAATTGTCCGGGCGCCATCGAAATATTTAAGACGCGGACGCGTTCCTACAAGGATTTACCGCTGCGCCTTGCCGAATTCGGGCACTGCGTCCGCAATGAACCGAGCGGCACCCTGCACGGCATTATGCGGGTACGCGGTTTTGTTCAGGACGACGCGCATATTTTTTGCACGGAAGACCAAATCGAATCGGAAGTCGCACAGTTTTGTCGGCTGCTGGTCAGCGTGTACGCGGATTTCGGATTCGACAAAAACCTGCTGGTCAAATTGAGCACGATGCCGGACGATCATGTCGGCGACATCGAAACGTGGCAGCATGCGGAAAAAGCGCTTGCCGCCGCGTGCGATTCTGCGGGCGTCGCCTATGAATTGCAGCCGAAGGAGGGCGCATTCTACGGGCCGAAGCTTGAGTTTACGCTCATCGATGCGCTCGGCCGGCAATGGCAGTGCGGAACCATTCAGCTGGACTACCAGCTTCCGGGCGCTGACCGGCTGAATGCTGAATATGTCGGTTCCGACAATCAGAAAAAGCATCCAGTTATGCTGCACCGCGCCGTGTTGGGCTCGCTCGAACGCTTCCTCGGCATCCTTATTGAAAATTATGCGGGCGCGTTTCCGGCATGGCTGCATTTTGAGCAGGCGGCCGTTGTGCCGGTGGCCAATCAATTCGACTCTTACGCAAAGGAGGTTACGGATGTGCTGACTCGGGAAGGAATCCGTGCCAATGCGTACCTGTCTACCGAAAATATGCGGAGCAAGATAAAGTTCATCACCAAAGAGCATAAGACGCCGTATATCCTTGTGCTGGGAGAAAAAGAGCAAGCCGAACGCTCGGTTACGGTGCGCTTCCGGCAGTCAAGCGGACTTGAACAGCGGACATTCCCGCTGGCCGACTTTATTGCATACGTCAAAGAAAAAATCGCTTCGCACGCCGTCGCAATTTAAACGCAAGGCAGCTCCTCCTGCATCAAAAGCGGGAGGATGCGTGCGGAGCGTTGCGCCGGACTTTTGCCGCTCCCGCCTTTTATAGCATTCACCTTAAAAAATCACACTCATAAATTGCCACGCCCAAAAAGAGCTCTAAAAAACTCGTGCGCAGTATGTCTTCGCTTTAACCGTAAGTCGGCTCTTTCGTCGGCAGTATAAAAGATCCGTAATTTTTATATTTTCTCCGTATAGGAGCTTGACAGACGGGGGGGGGGGGGGGGGGGGAAAAATTCTCCCAATTTTTTTCCCCTTAAAAAGGGGGGAAGCAAGGGGGCGGGAAAGGTTTTAAAAAGGGGGAACGGGCCC
>CAUTZW010000005.1:0-57433 GCA_963543045.1 uncultured Treponema sp. | reverse complement strand
GCACTGGTGCAGAAGTAGGCGGTCTGGGCGCGGGGGTGGGGTGGGGGGGGGGGGGGGCGGGGGGGGGGGGGGTATAGTATATACTAATAGAAGAAACATGCGCCGCATCGGCGGTAAGGAGTTCCCATGAAAAGATGGAAATTATTTTCGGTAATTGGAATGCTTGCGGCAACGCTCGCATTAAGTATCACCGGCTGTACGCAGCCCGAAGACGCAAAAGAAGAGCAGCAGCTGTTCGCGGTTCGCTTTGACGCAAATGCGGTGACGTGTAAAAACGGCGCAAAAAGCGTTTCACCGGATGAGGCGTTTGAGGCAGGGACGAAACTGACGTTTATGGCGAAGCTTTCTGCGGGCAAGGCCGTTGCGCAGTGGACGGTGAACGGGACCGCGGTTCCGGCATCTTCGGGCTCGGTCTTTACCTACACGGTTCGCGCACCGGACGCAAAGGACGAAGGCGGAAAGAAAGTAATTCTGGTCGCCTTTACGGAAAAAGCTGCGGAAAAAATTACCGTGCGCTTCGACGCGGCAAAGCTTTCGTGCAAGAACGGCGGAGCCGCGTTCTCTTCGGGAAGCGAGGCGGCAGAGGGGACGAAGCTGAGCTTTACGGCAATCCTTCCGGCGGGCAAGACTGTTGAACGCTGGATGGTCAACGGGGCGGAGCTGCAAGACACTTCGGGCAAAACGCTTGCCTACGAAGTTAAGGCGGTGGACGCCAAAACCGAAGGCGGCAAAAAATCCGTTACGATCTCCTTTACGCAAAAAGATTTGCCGCCGAGTTTGCATATCGCCTTTGACGGAAAAAAGGTTATGTGCTACCGGAACGCCGCGCAGCTCCGCTCCGGAGCGGAAATTAAAGAAGGCGACGTGTTGGCGTTTGCGGCAAAAACCGATGCGGGCAAGGCCGTTGCGCATTGGACACTCAACGGTGCGGCGGTTCCGGACTCTTCAGGCGCGGTCTTTACCTATACTGTTAAAGCGGCGGACGCAAAGAGCGTCGGCGGCAAGCAAGTCATTGCCGTCGTCTTCGTGGAGAAAGAAGCGGAAAAGATCACCGTTAATTTCGATGAAAGCAAAATCTACTGCTATATGGAGGTTAAAAACGGACCTCCCAAAAAGTTTCGATCCGGTTCGGAACATTTAGAAGGTACCTATCTAGGGTTTGGTACTCGATTTCCAGTGGGCAAAACGGCAGCGTACTGGATAGTAAACGGGACGGCGCAAAAAAAATCGGACGGAAAGGAGTTCGGTTATATACTCAGTGCAGCTGCTGCAAAAGATGAAGGCGGAAAGAAAGTCATTACGGTAGATTTTGCGGAAAAAGAAAAGGAGAAAATCACCGTCAAATTCGACGAAAGCAAAATCAACTGCTATCAAGGCGAAGAAATCTTTGCATCCGGCATGGAAGTGAATGAAGGCAATGTCATACAGTTTTCTGCAAAACTTTCCGCAGGAGAAACGGTTGACCATTGGCTCTTTAACGGCACGGAAAATCCAAAATATGCGGGAGAACGCTTTTTCCGGTATACAGTTAAAGCCTCCGACGCAAAGGACGAAGACGGCAAAAAAGTGATCGAACTAACGCTTGTAAAAAAAGCGGCGGAAAAGATCACCGTCAAGTTCAATGAAAGCAAAATCACGTGTCTGAAGGGAGGAAACTTTATCGCATCCGGCACGGAAGTGGAAGAAGGCATTTACCTTTATTTGACTACGGTTCTGGAAGGGAAAAACGTTAAAGACTGGCTTCTAAACGGCATCGTGCAGAGAGGCTATTCCGGAACGAGGAAGTTTCCGTATAGGGTGAAGACCGCCGATTCAAAGGACGAAGGCGGAAAGAAAGTGATTGAAATCGCCCTTGCGGAAAATATATCGGACAAAATCGCAGTTATGTTCGATGCGGAAAAGATTCGCTGCTACCGGAACGCCGCGCAGCTCCGCTCCGGAGCGGAAATTAAAGAAGGCGACGTGTTGACGTTTGCGGCAGAACTTCCGACAGGCAAGGCCGTTGCGCATTGGACGCTCAACGGTGCGGCGGCTCCGGCATCTTCGAGCATATATTTTGAGTATACGGTCAAAGCGGCGGAAGCAAAGGTTGACGGCGGCAAGCAAGTCATTGCCGTCGCCTTCGTGGAGAAAGAAGCGGAAAAGATAACCGTCAAGTTTGATGAAAGCAAAATAAGCTGCTTTATATCGACTGAAGACGGGTCTGTAGACGTTCCATCCGGTTCGGAGCGTTTCGAAGGCACATATGTATGGTTTAATGCGCGGCTGCCGGAGGGCAAAACGGCGGCGTACTGGATAATAAACGGGACGGAGCAAAAAGATTCGACCGGAAACGAGTTTGGTTACCTGCTCAGTGCGGCCGCTGCAAAAACCGAGGGCGGAAAGAAAGTTATTACGGCCGACTTTGTAGAAAAAGCAGCGGAGAAGATTGTCATTCGCTTTGACGAAAGTAAAATCAAGTGTTTTGACGGGAAAGACGTTGCATCGGGCAAAGAGTTTTTTGAAAGCGACGTGATCTCATTTACCGCAAAACTTTCCGCAGGAGAAACGGTTGACCGCTGGCTCTTTAACGGCAAGGAAAATCCCAGATATCCGGGAGAAAGCTTTTTCTGGTACACAGTTAAAGCCTCCGACGCAAAGGACGAAGGCGGCAAAAAAGTGATCGAACTAACGCTTGTAAAAAAAGCGGCGGAAAAGATCATCGTCAAGTTCGATGAAAGCAAAATCAGCTGCCGGAAGAACGAAGGCACTATTGCATCCGGCACGGAAGTGAATGGAGGCGTTAACCTCTATTTTAATGCTACGCTTTCAGCTGGAAAGCTGCTTAAAGATTGGCGCATAAATGATGCGGTGCAGGAAGGTTATGCCGGACGGTTGCAATTCTCGTATACAGTGAAGACCGCGGACGCCAAGGACGAAGGCGGAAAGAAAGTTATTACGGTAGATTTTACGGAAAAAGAAAAGGAAAAAGTACCGGAAAAAATCACTGTCAAATTCAATGAAAGCAAAATTCGCTGTCGGGAGGGCGGAGCCTCCATTGCCTCCGGTACGGAAGTGGAAGAAGGTGTCCGCCTCTCTTTTAATGCAGAACATTCAGAAGGGAAAACCGTTAAGGACTGGCGTGTAAACGATACGGTTCAGGGAGGTTCTGCCGGATGGTCGCACTTCTCGTATACGGTGAAGTCCGCGGACGCCAAGGAGGAAGGCGGAAAGAAAGTCCTTGAAATCGCTTTTACGGAAAAGGTAGAAGAGAAAATCACTGTCATATTCGATGAAAGCAAAATACGTTGCCGATTTATCGAAGGCGGTCCGATTATTGCTTCCGGAAGTGCCCTTCGGGAAGGCGATGCATTTGTTATTTCCGCGCTTTTACCGGAGGGCAAAGGTGTGGAGCGGTGGTATATAAATGGTGAAGAATTACGCCTCGCTAGCGGCGGTAATCTGAAACCGGTTTTTTACCGCATCCCGGTCGGCAGTGCAAAAACGATTACCATAACATTTACGGAAAAAACACTGTCTAAAATCATCGTCTGCTTTGACAGCGCAAGGATAAGCGCCCAGCGGGACAACAAAGACAAGCAGCCCGTTCATTCCGGTGACGTCCTGTATGAAGGGGAGTCGATTCGCTTTTCCTACGGATCGGCAGGCTTCGACGAAACTCCTTTTGTGTGGAGGATCAACGGCAAGCAAAAAGGCGGCCGCTACGGCAATTTCTTCTATGTACTCAACGCGGAGGACGCAAAGCAAACGGCCGCCGGGCTTGAGATAACGGTTTCTTTCACAGAGTAAAAATAGGTAAGCGCGTATCCGCTGCAATACTGAGCGGCGACACAGCGCGGGGACTTTGGTTCCCGCGTTTTTTATGTGCGGCGGCAGCTTGTTCGGCACGCCGTGCACGGATGCGTGCAGTGCATTCGGCGGCGTTTATAGCGCGCCTTGCTTTTTTTCGGGTAATTCAATAGAATCCTGCCATTACATGTGCTTGACAGGTTTTTTATGGAAGATTTACAGCAATTAAAACAAGAGATAAAGCAAACAATCATTAAAACCCTTCAACTTGAAGACATTGAACCTGAAAATATTATCGATTCGGAACCGTTATTCGGCAGCGGCTTGGGGCTGGATTCCATTGACGCGCTGGAGCTGGGCGTCGGGTTGAAAAAACAATTCGGCGTGAAATTTTCTTCCGAAAGCGAAGACAACAAAAAACACTTTGCCTCCGTAGATGCGCTGGCGAATTATATTATTCAAACGAGGAGCTCATAGCATGACAAAAGACGAAATTTTTACAAAACTCAAGACAATCCTTTCGACTGAATTCGAGATTGCAGAAGATAAAATCACGGCGGAGGCAACGCTTGCCGACGATCTTGACCTCGATTCCATTGATTCCATCGACTTGATTGTAAAGATGAAGGAATATATGCCGACCGGCACAAATGTCGATCCGCAGATATTTAAATCGGTGAAAACAATTCAAGATGTCGTGGACGCGCTCGTTCCGTACATGGGGTAATGAAGAAAGCGCTTAAAGCGATTTCCTTTGCGGCCGCAGCGCTCTATCCCGTTATCGTATTTACGTTTTTAGCGGTGCTGCACTTTCCCGTCCGCATCTTATCGCTGTTTATGATGGTTGCCGGGGCGGCGGTTTTTCTTACCGGAACCGGCAGCCTCAAATCCCGCACAGCGGAGCGGAAGATTGACTGGCGGCCGCTTTTGAGTTCGGCATTGTTCTTGACGGCGGCGGCCGTTTGTTTTTTCACCAACAAAGCGGTTTTTCTCAAGCTGTATTCCGTTGCCGTCAACGCGGCGATGCTTTCTGTTTTTGCAGGTTCGTTTTTCTTTGAACCGGTTATTATTTTCCGTTTTGCAACGCTTGCGGACAAATCCATCGCAGGCGCGCCGTATGAAAAGCAGGTTTACGCATATTGCCGAAAAGTTACGCTCGTCTGGTGCGTTTTTTTTGTCGTCAACGGGTCGATTGCGGCCTTTACTGCGCTCCATGACTTTGGAAGCGAAGCCGTCGGCAATACAATCTGGGCGGCGTACAACGGCGGCATTTCCTATCTCCTTATAGGGGCGCTTTTTGCAGCGGAATTGCTGGTACGAAGGCATGTGGATAAAAAGATGATCAAAGCATATCCGTTCACTCAATTTACGGCCGATTCCCGACGGGATGATCACATCCTCTGTTTTGAAGGCGCGTGGAACGCAAAGCGCTACCGCACGTGGCATGATTTTCTTACGGATTCGGCAAAAATCCGCCGATTTGTAGCGCAACGCAGCGAAGAGGACTGGATTCTCCATTGCGAGGACTACTGGTACTTTCTTTGCGCTTTTACCGCGCTCCTGCAATGCAAAAAACGCATCATTTTGACGCAAAACATTTCCGAACGCTTTATTAAAGAGATTCATACCGGCGCAACCGCATTTCTGACGGATCAAAATGCTCCCGATTCGATTTCCGTAGCGGCATTGCTGGAGGAGACGCCTCCGCCGGATGCGTATGTCCGCGCGCTTCCCGCCATTGACGCCGACGAAACGCGCATTTTGCTGTACACGTCCGGCAGCACGGGGAAGCCGAAGGCCGTGCTGCAGCGCATGACGGAATTTGAAGAGGACAACGCATTCGTCATTTCAAAGTGGGGAAAGGAATTCATTTCCCGAAAATCGGTAACGACCGTCAGCCAGCACCATATTTACGGTTTTTTGTTCGGGCTGTGCCTGCCGTTTACGCTCGGCATTCCCTTCCGGCGCACGCGCATCGTCTATCCTGAAGAATTCGAAACGCTTTCCGACACGCCGTACATGATTATCGCAACGCCCGCCTTCCTCAAGCGCACGGTCGAAATAGAAGACAAGCTGCCGCTTAAAAATCCGTGGATTTTTACGAGCGGCGGCGCGCTGAGCAAAACGCTTGCGGAAAAAACGCAGGCCGCATTCGGCTTTTGCCCGCTCGAAGTCTACGGCAGCACCGAAACGAGCGGCATCGCCTACCGCAAGCAGAGCGCGGACGGCCCGGCATGGACGCCCTTTGATAACGCCAAAATATGGCTCGGCAGCGACGGCTGTCTGCGGATTATTTCGCCGTATATCAAAGACCCGGACGGTTTTGCGACCGCAGATCTTGCGGAAATACTTGAAAACGGCGCCTTTCTCCTGCACGGCCGCTCCGACTCAATCGTAAAAATCGAAGAAAAGCGCATTTCCGTGACGGAAATCGAAAACCGCCTGCTGCAAACGGGGCTCATCGGCGACGTTAAAGTCGTCGCGCTTGAAAACGAGGCGCGCCAGTATCTTGCGGCGGCCGTTGTGCTGAATGCGGACGGCAAAGCGCAATTTGAAGGCGTGGAAAAATATAAGATAAATCGATTTTTCTCCGATTTTTTGGCGAACTATTTTGAAAGCGTCGTTTTGCCGAAAAAATGGCGGTATGTCGCGGCGCTGCCGGCGGATGCGCAGGGAAAAACGCAAAAGACGGAAATTGCCGCGCTCTTTGCGCCCAAAAACGCGGACGGCGGCTCGTGACATAACACTGCACGGAACTCCGCGCTTTTATACACAAAATTGCGGCTGCTCAAAACGCCGCGTACGCTCTTACGGAGGATTCTCTGATGGAACAAAATCTTCACAACATAACGGGAGAAAAAATTACCGCGCAATCGGAAAACGAAATCTCGCTCGAATTTACGATTCCCGAAGCAAGCGACTTTTTCGACGGCCACTTTTCCGAATATAAATTGCTGCCGGCAGTCGCGCAATTCGAAATCATCACGCGCTTTTCCCGAAAATATTTCGGCACGCAGCGGTACGTTCCCGATATCCGCCGCATCAAGTTTTCCGCCCCGATCCGTCCGGACACCGTTATCCGCTTGCAGTTGCAATACAAAGTGGACAAAGGCTCCGTCGCGTTTACGATGGCGGATGCGGTACGCGCGGATACGGTCTATTCGTCCGGCTCTTTTTCCGTCTGCCGCGAGCGCGCATAACATGAATTGCGGCTTTGTCGTTCCCGTGTACAATCACGGCGCTGCGCTGGAATCGGTCGTTCACGCGCTGGCTGCGTTCAAGCTGCCGGTTATCATTGTCGATGACGGCAACGATGAGCGGAACAAGCGTCTGATTCGTCATGCGGCCGGAACGTATGAGCGGACCTTTTTAGTGGAACGCGCCAAAAACGGCGGCAAGGGCGCTGCAATGAAGGACGGCGTGCGAAAAGCAGCGGAGCTGGGCTTGTCGCACATCTTGCAGATTGATTCCGACGGACAGCACGATGCCTCCCGCATTCCGCATTTTTTGGAATTGGCCGCGCAAAATCCCGATGCCGTTATCTGCGGCGCGCCGGAATATGCTGCGGACGCGCCCGAAAGCCGGAAAAACGGCCGGAAAATTGCCAACAGCTGGATCCGGATTGTCTGTCTTTCCTCCGAAATTGTCGATGCCATGATCGGCTTCCGCGTTTATCCGGTCGCTCCGTATCTGAAAATTATACAAAGCTGCGCGGTGCTCGATAACCGCATGGGTTATGACATCGACATTCTGGCGCATCTTTCGTGGGCGGGCGTTAGAATTATTTCCGAATCCGTAAAAATCAGCTATCCCGCCGACGGCATTTCGAATTTCAGAATGTTCCGCGATAATGTGCGCATTTCGCTGACCTTTACGCGCCTGTGCGTCGGGATGCTTGTCCGGCTGCCGATTCTGCTCGCGCGAAAATGTGGGGGAGGGCGCGCAAATGGCCGGCGGTAAAGAAGCGGCGCGTCATTGGGCGGATGAAAAAGAAACGGTATCCAGCGCACGGCCGATTCAGTTCCTCCTCTTTTTGCTGTCGAAGCTGCCGCAAGCGGTCGTACTCGCCCTTGCCTTTCCCGTAAGCCTCTTCTACCTGCTCACGTCGCGCCGGGCGCGACGGGAAACGCGACGCTATCAAAAGCAGCTGCGCTCGTTTTCCGGCGGAACGGCGCCGCGCATCATCAGCCCGTACCGGCAAATCCTGTCCTTTTCGCTCTGCATTGTCGAAAAGCTCGAAGGCTGGCTCGGCAAAATGCAATACGACAATCTTATTTTCGGCGGGGACATTGAGGAGCTGCGCGCCCTTTTGGAAAGCGGCACGGGAGCGGTGCTCATCGGCTCGCATCTGGGAAACATGGAATTGCTCCGGAGCCTTTCGAGTTTTGGCCGTACCGGCGTTTCGCGGAATATTCCGGTGACTGCCATCATGGAATCCAATGCGACTGCGCAATTCAATAAGGCGCTGGACGAAATAAATCCGAATGCGGGTTTTAATCTCATCGATCCTGCGGACATCGGCCCCGACACCATCGGCACGCTGACGGAACAGCTTGAACGCGGCGGGCTTGTGGTTTTTGCCGCCGACCGGACAAGCGCCCGCGCCCGCACGCGCTGCATCCGGGAACCGTTTTTGGGAAAGGCGGCAGATTTTCCGTACGGCGTTTTTTTGCTGACGGCACTGCTCAATGCGCCGACCTTTTTCGTCTTCGGACTGCGCACAAAGACTGCCGCCCTCTTTCCGCGCTACCATATGCTTGTCGAGCGCGCCGAAACCGCTTTCAGCGGCAAACGTTCGGAACGGGATGCGAAAATCCGTGCCCTGTGCCGGGAATTCATCGGCAAGCTGGAAAAATACTGCGTGCGCTTTCCCTACCAATGGTACAATTTTTACGATTTTTGGCTCTTGCAGAACGACTTAAAAGCGGAAAACGCATGACGGCCCGCGCCGCCCGTTATACCGGCCGACATCTCTCTCCGCCAGCTGGCCGCATCTTCCGCGCGCTCAGTTTTTTTGCAGCTCCCGCTTACAATATTCTTCTATTTTAATGCGTTTTCCGTCGGCGCCGACTACCGTCAGCGCATTTTGAATGCAGCGGCCGCCGAAATCGACGGAGAGCTCCAGCACCGGCTTGAGCGCGGAAAAATCATGATCCGGCAGCCGGTTGATGAAACGCGCGTACTCTTCCTGCACATAATATTCGGTAAACGGAAACTCAATGAGCGGATTCGCATCTTCCGGCGTTTTGCCCAGACGAATGAGGCGTCCGGCAATGTATATTTTTCCGTCGCGGGGCAGCGTTTTCCGGAGCGCGGTAATTTTATACAGCCCGTCGCCGCGCGGCTCCGCACGGCAGTACACCTTCCGGCGAACGTCCGCATCCGGCGGAAACTCCACAAACGATCGGGCATCCGGTTCGATGAGCGGGCTGTCCGCATCTTTGGCCAACGCCAGCGCAAGGTAACGCCCCTTAAACGCATCGAAGGGATCGCGGGCGGCGCAGAGAAAGGCAATGGTTCGCCCCTCTTTTTCCGCTGTTTTTTTTACGCGCGCCGTATATGACACGGCGGACACCAGTACCGCAAGCTGCAACACCGCCGCAGCAGTCAAAAACACGAGCCGAGCCTTACTTGTTTTTTGCAATTTCGTTGGAACGTACATCATTTTTCCGCCTTGCCAGCGCTATGTTGCCGATAAAAATCAGTACGCCGCACGCAATAAACAAAATCCCCTTGCTCAACAGGCTGAATCCGCTGTTGAAAAAACGCAGTAAAATCATCCCCGTCAGATAGAGCGCCGCGCCATTCGCCCCAAAGAGCGAACCGGTTTTGACCGCATCGAGCACATGATACAGAGCAAAGGCCAGCATACACATAAAGCGGAAGGCGCCGCTCCATACCGGACTGTTCTGCAGCGCACCCGTTTGCGTGCCGAGTACGATCGCGGCGGAAAACAAGCCGCTCAGCGCGATAAACGGATTAAACCGCCGCTTTTCCAAAATGAAAGCCCTGCACGCATATACCGCCGCAGCCATAAAGAGGGCCGCGCACAAAATCATCGCGGCACGCAGGACAAGCGGTACGCAGCCTCCGATGCAGGGAGCGAGCGCTTTATGCGCATCGGCGCGAATGATATCGGCATTGGAAAATAAGAACAAAACGGCGGCGGTCACTGCGGCAAGTCCCTTCACGCTGTCCGTGCGTCCGTCTGCCGCAGCGCATTCCGCCGGCGTTTTTCGGGAGCGATAGAGATAAACCGAAGCCGCAAGCATCGAAAAATAATCGTAAAGGTATTCGCTCGATTCGCTTTGCGCAAAATAGACGAACAAAACGGCCACAGCCGCAAGCACGGCAGGCAGCCAGCGCACGTCTTTTGCGTACAGCATCCGGTGCAGCCCGTACAGACCGCATGCCAAGACCGCTGCAAAGACTCCGGCCGCAGCATAATTCCCTACGGCAGGACGGTCGGCCGCGCTGCAAACGGCATACAATGCGGCAGCTCCGCTCGGAATCAGCGGCAAAAGCGGAAAGCGCGCCCCGTCCGGCCTCCGTTGCATCCAATCGGCAAGCGGCACGGCAACGCTTCCGGCCGTCAAAACCGCTGCAATAACGCCGTCGATATAATTTTTGTACAGCCGGTAAAAATACGCGCCCTCCGCCGCTCTATAATGCCGCCAGCCGATGCCGTACCAAAACGGCCCCTTCGCGCGCCCAACGGCATCCGGCAACGCCAGCAGCACGCCGAGCACGGCAAGCCCGACGATTCCCGCGTATTGGATTCCCGCATCGTCCTTCTTCGCGCCGTAAAAGACGCACAACGCAGCCGACGAGCCGTAGCAGACAATCCACAAGCCCGGAACGCTTTTTTCGAGCGCGATGCCGAGCATGGCGGCATAGACGGCAAGCGCACCATGCATTCCGTATTTTTGTTTTGCGGCAAACGGCAAAACGGCTGCCAAAAGCGGATAGAAAAGCGCCGGATGCCCATGCGTTTTCTGCGCCGTAACGACATACGCGCAGATCAGGGCGAGCGCAAGGAAGAATGTCCCCGCCGAATCGAAGGCGTACATGATGAGAAGGGTAGAAATCGTCCAGATAAGGAAAAAGCCCGCCGGATTTGACGGCAGCCTGTAGATTTGCGCGGCAAAGGCAACAAGTCCGCCGAACAGCAGGGCGTAGAAGAGCGCAAAGCCTTCGCGGAGCCACGTTTTGAGCGGCCGCCCGCGCCGCGTCAGCAAAAAAAACGCGCCCGCTTGCAACAGCGCCAGCAGCCCGATATCCAAGGCCGCTTTTACGCTGCGGCCGATGCGGTACCAGTTATACGCGCCGAGCGATATGCCTCCCGCTGCAACCAGCATGGCGGCAACGACGGCCATAAAAATCGGAATACGTTTTTGATGCAGCTCCGCTTGCCGCTCGCGCGCCGCTCGCGCAGCTTCCTTGCGCACACGGTAGTAGGCGCGCATCTTTCCCGCGTTTTCGGCGCTAATAATGTCCTTTTCGACAAGAGCGTCCAGCTCGGTAAAGAGCCAGTCGACATTTTGCAAGTCCGCATTCGGCATGGCGCGAGTATATCCCAACAAAATGCCTTGGGCAACGCGCCCCGCATCCGCCCCCCGCCGCTCCCTTCTCCGGCAGACCGCGCCCCACCATTCCGCCGCCCGCGACGAGCGCAATCGGCAAGCGGACACCCGCCGAAACAAAATAGAGCGCGGCGGACTACAAATCCTGCGTGCGAATGCGCTATAATCCCGCCGTTTACGATAACTCCGCCGGCAATGCGCGTTCTGCGGCAAAGGCGGACACCAAATCATGCGGATACGGGATCATCCTGCCGTCCGCAAGGAGCTTTTATGAATCATATTACCGATTGTCACGGCGTTCCCTACCCGGTATATGCGGTAGGCGCGGTAACGGGCTGTTCTGCGGTCGGCGGGGCGAAGCCGGATAATTCCGTTTTTCTGCTGAAAGTTGCCGTTTCCGGAGCGGATGCGCGTTTTCCGCTTCCGGGACAGTTTTATATGCTCCGCTCGATGAAGTCCCAGCAGCTTTTAGGGCGGCCGATTAGCGTTTTCCATGCCGAAAAGACGGCGGAAGGAGTCGAAACGCATTTTCTCATCCTCAAAAAGGGGAAGGGAACGACGGAATTGTCCGCATTGGAAAGGGACGATGCCGTTCAAGTGCTCGGCCCGCTGGGAAACGTTTTTCAAAAACCGGAGGGCGGCAAAGCCTGTATCATCGGCGGAGGAATCGGCGTTGCGCCCGTTGCAGGCTTTGCGGAAACGCTCGAAGAGGGTGCCTACGATTTTTATGCCAGCTTCAAGAGCGGCCGATACGGGCTTGAATACGTCAAACCGGATTCGCTTGTGATTACGACCGACGACGGCAGTGAAGGAATACGGGGAATGCTTCCGGCTGCAATTACGGCGGAAACAATCCGTGCGAAAAACTATGCCGCCGTCTATGCCTGCGGGCCGTATCCCATGCTCGCATACGTCAAACGGATTGCGGAAGAAGCGGGCGCGCCGTGTTATCTCAGCATGGAAGCGCATATGGCGTGCGGCATGGGCGTATGCCTCGGCTGCACCATCCCGACAACGGAGGGCAACAAACGCTGCTGCAAGGACGGGCCGGTATTCGACAGCCGGAAATTGATTTTTACGGAGAGCGCGCATACGGAACGGCGCGCCCCGCTTACCGGAGAGCCGGATCTGTCATTCGATTTTTGCGGCGTAAGATTCCGCAATCCGCTCATCGGTTCGTCCGGCACATTCGGATTCGGAACGGAATACGCGCCGCTCTTCGATGTCAACAAGCTCGGCGGCATTGCATCGAAGGGGCTGACGCTCGAAGCGCGCGAAGGCAACCCCGGCATCCGGTTGTGGGAAACGCCGAGCGGTTTGATGAACTCGATCGGCCTGCAAAATCCGGGCATTCCGCATTTTATCGAGCACGAATTGCCGGAAATGCTGAAACTCGAACCGGTTATCATCGCAAATCTTTCCGGCTCAACGCTCGAAAGCTATATCGAAGGCGCAAAGCTCCTCGACAAAACGGACGTTCCGGTCATCGAATTAAATATTTCCTGCCCGAATGTCGCCTCAGGCGGCGCGGCGTTCGGCATGACGTGCACCGGCGCGCGTGAAGCGACGACGGCAATCCGCGCGCTGACGAAAAAGCCGCTCATCGTAAAGCTGACCCCGCAGTCGCCGGAGCTCATCCCCGTTGCGCTCAGCTGCATCGAAGCCGGCGCCGACGGCATCAGCCTGTGCAATTCCTTTCAGGGAGTCGCCATCGACATTGAAACCGGCCGCCCGATATTCGATAAGATTAAAGCGGGATTCGGCGGGCCTGCGGTTCGCCCGATCGCAATGCGTCTGGTGTACGAACTTGCCGAAGCGATCAACGCCCTGCCGGAAGACAAGCGCGTTCCGATTTTTGCGATCGGCGGCGTTGCCGAGTGGCGAGATGTCGTGGAATTCATTATGGCCGGCGCGTCCGCCGTCGATGTCGGCACAAACACGTTCGCAAATCCTCTGACAATGCTTGAGTGCATCGACGGACTCAGAGAATTTATGAAGCGCAAAGGCTACCGGACGCTTTCAGACTTTAGAGGAATTGCACTGGCGGACAGGAAAAGGGGCTCGTGAATGATAGAATAGCTTGACCGTCTGCCTCCTGTTTTGCCGGTGGGCAAAACTGGCTAGATGACTCGTTTTCCCGCTCTCTGACATCCACAATCTTCTCTCCAGTTTCGCGCGAGCGAAACTGGAAGCAGTCGGACGAGCCTCACTATCATGTACGTGCCCACTGTTCCGACCGCCTTGTTAATAGCATATCCATCACGCGCACGTTAAAACAAACCGCCGCCGGAAAGTACAACTTACCGACGGCGGAAACTCTTTCTTGCTGCTGAAACTGCCCCCTCCGACACCCACAACCCACTCGCCAGTTTCGCTGATGCGAAACTGGAAGCGGTCGGGGGCGGACGATGCAGGCTGCTGTTATTTATCGTGAAACAAATATCGGTCTGGCAGCCTGCCCGAGTTTGCCGGAGGCAAACTCATTGTTGGTCGAAGGCCCTCCATCATGTAACTGCCCGTTTCTCCGATCGCCCGTCCGCCGCCACCCACGCGTGTTAAAAACTGCCGCCGGAAAGCACTCCTCACAGGGGGGTCTCTCTCCCTTGTAAGTTAAATTTTAAACTTCCGTACCTCGCCGACCAAGCCTTCGATGCTGCCTTTGTTTTTTCGCACTAAGTCGCTGACTTCCTGTACGGCGTTGTTGATTTGCTGGACGCCGGCGGAGGTTTCGCTCATGCTGTCTTTGATTTCGGCGGTGAGGCGGTCAAGCTTTTGCATCTCTTGCGCGACGTTGCGCCCGCCGATAAGCATGCGCTCGGATTCGTCCTTTACTTCGGCCGTCACTGAGCTGATGGTTTTGATGGCGGCAAGCACTTCGCGGCTGCCGTTCTCCTGCTCCTTCATCGCGGCGGTCAGCTCGCGGCTCATGCCGTGCACGTTTTCCGACAGATTGAAGATGGCGTTAAACTTGTCCTCGACGGTTTTTGACGCGGCCGATAAACCTGCAATCTTATCGCTGAGTTTTTTGAGCGTGTCGGTAATCGCCTTGCCCTGCGCGCTCGACTCTTCGGCAAGTTTACGAATCTCGTCTGCAACGACGGCGAATCCCTTGCCCGCTTCCCCGGCGTGAGCCGCTTCGATGGCGGCATTCATGGCGAGGAGGTTCGTCTGCGATGCGATATTTTGGATGACGGCGCTCGCTTCAAGGAGGCCTCCGGACGCGTCGGCAATCTTTTGTGTAACGGTGTTCGATGTCTGGAGCGTCTTTTTGCCTTCGGATGTCGCATCGGCAAGAGTTTTTACCATAGTATCGCTTTTTTCCAGCGACTGGGTGATGGAGGCAATGTTTGCAACCATTTCTTCGACGGACGCGGACGACTGCACCACGCTCGCCGATTGGCTTTCGATGCTGCTGTTGAGCGCTTCAATCGTACTGATGATCTTTGAAACCGTTTCCGACATCGATTCAACGCTCGCCGCCTGCGACACCGCCTGCTCCTTCACGCCCTCGATATTCGCAGAAATCTCGTTGAGCGCGCTCGCCGTTTCGGTCATGTTGGAAGAAAGCCCGTCGCCGATCGACTGCATTTTGCCGGAATTGTCGTCGACGAGCTTTATCGATTTGCCGATTTTCGTAATCGTCGCATTAAAATACTGCGAGAGCGCAGTAATTTCGTCATTTCCGCTCACCGGCAGCCGCTGCCTCAAGTCGCCGTCGCCGTGCGCAATGTCTTTGAGCGCCGAAACAACAGTCCGCACCGGCAGCGTCATTTTACTGGCGATGAAGAACACCACTGCAAGCAAACAGGCGACCACGCAGAGCGTCGTAATATCCATCCGGAGGCTGAAGCGGTTGATCTGATCCATAAACTCGTGAACGGGCGCATTGATGATGACCGTCCAGCCCGTCGCATCGATTTTTGCGTAGGAGGCAATTTTGCTGACTCCCTGATATTTATAGTAGCCGACGGACGACGCGCTGTTTTGCAATGCCATTCGTTCAAAATCGGCAAGCGATTTCAGCGACGGATCCGACTGGGCGGATTTTTGCGCGTTCGCTTGCGACGACACCCGCGTAAAATCCTGATGCGCGATGCACGTTCCCTCCGCATCCAGAATGTAGCAGTAGCCGGTTTGCCCGATAACGATGTCTTTAATCGCATCCGAAAGACGCGGAGCCGCAACGACGGCATTGAGCACGCCGACGACCGCGTGGGCATCGTTGTACACGGGAACGGCAAAGATAATCGTCCACTCATTCAGCGCGCGGGATATGAGCGGAACGGAAGCGGCAGGCTTTCCGCTGAGCGCAGTCCGGAACCAATCGCAATCGGCAACCGATACCGCCTGCCCGTCCGCCGTGTAGCGCACGCCCGAAGGTGGATACAGGGAGATCTGCTTGATCTTCGTATTGAACGCAACCTGTGCCTGCAACTGGCGAGAAAGCTCTTCCTGCGGCACCGATTCATCGAAAAGCGCCGGAAGCCGGGCGATTCCTTCAAGAAACTGCCAAAAGGAAGCGATGCGGCCGTCGATAATTTCCGCAGTGTTATCCGCCTTGTTCATCAAGTGATTGCCGATTTTTTCGATTACCGCGCTCCGCGCCATGCGGACGGAAATAAAACTCTCCGTCATCATGGCGACTGCAATCAGCGCGCCCAAAATAAAAAACAATTTTTTGCGGATGGAAAAACGTTTTTTTCCTGCAACTCCGGTCATACCAGTCCTCCATGCGGCGGAAAAAGGCCGCGCGGATTTTTCGCACAGCCTTCGTCCTTTGTAGGGTTATTGAACTTCTCTACGAATGCAATACTTTTGGCGATACAACGAATTATATTGAGAAAGCCGACCTTCTGCAATTCCTAAATCTATAATGTATGAGAGAATAGCCGGTTTTACCGGAGCTTCGGAAGGAAGCTCGGCGCACGAACTGTAGGCGGCAAGCGCGCGCGGCGGCTCCGGCCTTCGATTAAGATACCGAATCCGCACCACCTGAAATGAAAGGCGATTGTTTACAATGGACGTGTCAATAATATTTAAAAAGCAGTCGGTTTTATCATTACACACGGAAAGACATATAAACTCATATCGGTATTATTACTCATAAGTCCAAATGCCGGGATTCTTTATTTTTTATGAATACCGCACAGAGCTTGCTCAAGGATTAAAAATAAGGAGATACTGTCGGGATTCCAAAGGGCGTAAGTCCTTTGGTCGTGCCCAAGGAAGGAGGGTCAAGGGAGGAAAACTGCGGGTTTCGAACTCTGAGCTGGTTTCCTCCCTTGAAAAAGATTTAAGGGCTGCTTTTAGAAGGGTATTTGCTCGAATTTCTAAAACTCGAAATTTGGGTTCTTAAAAGAATGGAAAACCATATTTACGCTCCAGGGATGCATATAACTTGTACCGCCTGAAATGAAAGCCGATTGTTTACAATGGACGGCCCATCTGCTATTATTGTGCAAATGAGAAAGGTCATTCTTGCTCCGTCGCTGCTTTCTGCGGACTTGGCGGATTTAAAAAGTGCGGTACATTTTGCAGAAAAAAACGGCGCGGGCGCGCTGCATATCGATGTTATGGACGGACGATTCGTCCCGCAGATTTCTTACGGACAGCCGGTCGTGCAGTCGCTCAGACACCTTACCGATCTGCCGTTCGACGTTCATTTGATGGTTGAGCATCCGGAAATGCAGGTCGAAACTTTTGCGGCTTCCGGCGCCGATTGGATTACCTTCCATTATGAAAGCTGCGTCCATGCGCATCGCCTTATTTCCCTAATACATTCGCTCGGAAAAAAAGCCGGAATATCGATCGTGCCGTCAACGCCGACGCATATCCTTTCGGAACTGCTTGAATATGTTGATTTGGCGCTCATTATGACGGTAAATCCGGGATTCGGCGGGCAAGAGCTCATTCCGTCCTGCCTGAAAAAGGTGTCGGAACTTGTGCGCCTCCGGCAGGAAACGGGGCGGGATTTTATGATTTCGGTTGACGGCGGCGTAAATCGTGCAACCGTCCGCTCCGTTATGGAAGCGGGCGCGGATATCGCCGTTTCCGGTTCCGCATTTTTTAGCGGAAAACTGAAAGCGGAGGATGTATGTTACGAATGCTGACCAAACGTGCCGCAGCGCTGCTGTGTCTCTTTATTTTTACGCTGTCGGCGTATGCGGCGGAGAGTGAACGTGCTTCGGCATCGGCGGCCTTTTTGCAGGGCGCGGACGCTTTCCGGGCGGGAGATTATATCGATGCGGTCGTCCTTTTGAAAAAGGCGGGTTCCTATCCGGACAATTACAATGCCGACACCTTCTACATGCTCATCACCGCGCAAATGTATACGGGCGATTATAAAAACGCCTTCCACGATTGCGAGATTTTCATGCATGACTTTCCCGACAGCCCGTACCTTTCGTATGTTACCTACCATAATGCGCGCGCGCTCTACTGCCTCGGCGAATACGAAAAGTCGGTGCTGTTGATGAGCGGCTTTTGCCATCAATATCCCGAACACGAAATGTATGCGTCTGCCCTGTATTGGATTGCCGAATCCTTTTACGCCAGCGCGAATTACGACGATGCCGAATTGCTGTATTCCCGCATCGTGCACGATTTTCCCGATGACGCAAAGGCTCCGGCCGCCCAATTCAGAATCGAAAGCATTGCGCAAATGGGGCGCGAAGAAAAGCTCATCTACCTTTTAAAGCAGACCGGCGAAGAATATCTTGCGGCCAAAGAGGAATACGAGCGGCAGCTCAAGCTTGCGACATCCGAATCCGCCGCGCAAACGCGCCGCCGCGTTTTGGAATTGCAGCGGAATAATGCCGAACTTGAAAAGCGGGTGAATGAACTGGAAGCGGAGAATGCGCGGCTTATCGCCGAAGCCGATGAGCGCGCAAAGGCGCAGGCCGAAAAAGATTCGATTGTCGAACTTTTGCGGGACTTAAAGCGCAAAGCTTCCGAAACGCAAAAAATGATTGACGGCAAAGAACCGAAAAAAAAGTAACGGCAGTCTAATCGGGAGGAATTTTCTATGAATCGACATTTTAAAACGATAGCCGCGCTGGCATTTCTTTCTGCCTCGTGCATCCGGCCGGTCGGCGTGTCGGCGGCTTCCGACAGTTTTTTTCCCGATGACATGCGGCTCAAGCGGAAAGGCGTTCCCGCTCCCGTCAAAATCGCCGCAATCGCCGGAGACGACGGCGTATTTCAAAGCAAGGTGTTCAGAGCGACTGTCGGAAACCTCATGGTGTTGGTGAACGGACGGGTCGGCAGTTTCCGCTTTTATGCGATTGACAAAAAGGGCATTCCGCTTCCGGCGCTTGCCGGTTACGACGAATTTACGTCGTCCTTTTTTTCGCTCAAAATGAAGAAAAAAGAATACCGGCTCACCGACAATATTAAA
This sequence comes from uncultured Treponema sp., assembly GCA_963543045.1. GTDB lineage: Bacteria > Spirochaetota > Spirochaetia > Treponematales > Treponemataceae > Treponema_D. The sequence goes on along the minus strand of CAUTZW010000005.1, from coordinate 38,665 downwards.
ATTACCATCGGCGCGCGGCGGGATCCGGACGGCGCCCAGCTTATCTACGTGATTCCGAAAGTTGCCCGCGTGCTCATCAAATTCGAATGCATCAAATCCGATGATAACGGCAAGGAAGACGTTATCCGCGTACGCGCGTCGGTGCAGAATCTGACCGGCCGCACGGAAGAATTCGCATTGAAGAACGTGCTTGATACCGTGCTCGGCGAGACGGGCGGCATTCATTTTGCAACGGCGGAAGAAGCAGAAATCCGCGGAGAGCGGCAGTACCGCCGTTTTGATGGCATAAAATGGGTCGATTCCGAAAACAAGCGTACCGCCATGCGGATTTTCCTCGACGGCGCAGACATATCCGCTGCCGAAGTCGTAACGCTCGGCAACAAAGATTTACTTGCCCTACACAGCTGGATTCCGGCGGGAATTACCGGCCGCTCGTTCGATTCGGTATTGTCGTATAACAACTCCGCCGTCGCGATAAACTGGTATCCGGTCCGCATCCAACCGAAGGAAATGCACGAATTCATCTATTATATTGCGTTGGCGGCGGACGGCAGACAATGCGCAGGCGACGCGTTCATCGCAAAACTTGAAGGCGGCGCATCCGTTTCCGGCGAAATTCCCGCCGATTCGGAAGATGCCAGACTCAATACGGACTCTCTCGATACGCTCACCGATTATCTGGAAGACGGAAAAATCGATTATGCGTCCATCAGCGCGCTCTTGCAGCGGATTTCCGAACTCGAAGAAGATCCGGATAAAATCAATCATGAAGAGATTGAAAGTTTGAACGCCGAAATTGATACGGTGCTGCAAACGCTGGGGAAAAAGGAATGACGCGCGATGTGCTCGATGTCGCTGCGTCTTTGATGAAACGCCGTCGGTTTGACCGCGCCATCGTCAAGCTTGAAAACCGCGACGAGATTTACGAGGGGAATTTCGATTATTACATTCTTCTTGCCGTGTCATACTTGTACGTCGGCGATACCGGAGCTGCGGCGTCCTATTTTCAGCGGGCGCGGAAGATAAAGCTCACCGACACAACGCTCCTGCTCGGCCAAGCGGCGCTCTTTTTGCGGCGGGGCGATACGAAGCGCGCGATTGAATATTACATGGAAGTGCTCGATAACGATCCGGCGAACAAAGTGGCGCTCAGCGCGCTTGACTTTATCAAAGAACACGGCGATTACGACACAATTTGCCGCTGGGTCGACACGGGGCGGATCGCGCAGTTTTACCCGCCGTGCGGCTCGTCGAACGTAAAGTTTTTAGGAATCCTCCTGCCGGTTGCAGCCTGCATACTCGGCGCGCTCATTGCATTGCGCTTTTCCTCTCTTTTGCCGGGCGCAGCTTCCGCCGAACGCGCCGACCTCAGCGCATTCGTTTTGAGCGTTGATGAAAAAAAGCATCTGCAGCAAAAAGATTTGGCGTCCGGCGTGTACCGCTACGTCCTCTCCCCGCAGCAAATTTCGCGTTCCTACGATAAGGCAATCGGATTGTTTCAGGAATATCGGGATAATGCTGCGCAAGTCGAAATAAACCGCATTCTGAATTCCAATGCATCCGAGCCGATCAAAAAAAAGGCGCGCCTTTTAACGAATTACATCGAAACGCCGTCGTTCGACACCATTAAAGACAGCCCGTCCTATGCCGAAGTCAAAAACGACAGCCTTTTGTACATGGATTGTTGGGTGTCGTGGTCGGGACGGGTCGGCAACGTGGCGCAGGATGCGCAATCGTATTCCTGCGATTTATTGGTGGGCTATGAAACCATGCAGAATATCGAAGGGATTGTGCCGCTGAAATTCAGCGTGCCGCCGCAGATCGATACCGGAAAAGCGGTTCGGGTACTTGCAAAGATCACTTCCGACGGCGGAAAGCTCTGTCTCGAAGGCCACGCGGTTTACCAGAGCGTCAAGGACATGCTTGAAACGCAAGAAAAATAAAAAACTGCCCGGAAAATACGCGGAAAAATGAAAAGAACCTCTATACATATAGGTGGAGGGAAATGGAGGTACATGTGGCGGCGGAAATAAATCAAGCCGATATGTCGGAAAAATTAAAGGCGCTGGAAGCGGCACGCTTGCAGATTGAAAAGCAATTCGGGCAGGGCTCGCTGATGAAGCTCGGTACGCATGCCAATTCCGCCGGAATCGATGTCATTCCGTCGGGTTCCATCATGCTCGATGAGGCGCTCGGAATCGGCGGCTATCCGCGCGGGCGCATCATCGAAATGTACGGCCCGGAGTCTTCGGGAAAAACGACGCTCGCGCTGCATGCCATCGCGGAAGCGCAAAAGATGGGCGGCATCGCAGCCTTTGTCGATGCGGAACATGCGTTGGATCCGCAGTATGCGAAAAATCTCGGCGTCAATATCGATGAGCTGTGGGTGTCGCAACCGGATACGGGCGAGCAGGCGCTCGAAATAACCGAAAGCCTCATCCGCTCCGGGGCAGTTGACATCATTGTCGTCGATTCGGTCGCCGCATTGACGCCGCAAGCGGAAATCGAAGGCGATATGGGCGACAGCCACATGGGCTTACAAGCGCGGCTGATGAGTCAGGCGCTGCGGAAGTTGACGGCAATTATCGGAAAATCGAACAGCATTTTGGTGTTCATAAATCAAATCCGCATGAAAATCGGCGTAATGTTCGGCAATCCCGAAACGACAACCGGCGGCAACGCGCTGAAATTCTATTCGTCGGTACGGCTTGAAATCCGCCGCACGGAATCGATTGATTCAAAGGGCGACGACGAAGCCGTCGGCAATCGGGTGCGCGTAAAGGTGGTGAAAAACAAGGTTGCCCCTCCGTTTCGCAAGGTGGAAATCGATATTTACTTCGGCAAAGGAATTTCCCATGCGGCAAGCGTGCTGGATTCCGCCGTCAAACACGGTTTAGTCGACAAGCGCGGCGCGTGGTTTACGCAGGGCGAAATTAAGTTGGGGCAAGGGCACGAAAACGCCGTCTCATACGTTGAGCAGAATAAGGATTTTGCCGAAGGGCTTGAGCGCGATTTACGGAAAATGCTGTTCCCGGGGCAGGTGCTGAAGAAAAAAGACGGTTCGCCGGTCTATGCCGATGCGGAGACAAAAAAGAAAGCGAAGGCGGCGGAAAAAGCTGCCGAAAAACCGGCGGCTCCTCCGCAGCCCGGTCAGGACGGTCTTTTTTAAGTGCTTCGGGTATTATTAGGGCTTGGCACGAATAGCGCATTTGACGGAAAGGAGCCGCTTGAATTGCTGGCGCATGCGGTTACGGCAATCCGGGGCTATGTCGCGGATACGAAGGTTTCTTCCGTGTATGAAACCGAACCGATGTACGTAACCGACCAAAATAAATTCCTCAATCTGGCGGTGTGCGGCGCGGTAGCCGATTCGCTGCAGCCGGCAGAGCTCCTTGCGCTCATTCACCGCACGGAAAGCGCGCTCGGCCGGAAGCGGGCGCAAGAGCTGCGGTTCGGCCCGCGTTCCATCGATATCGATATCGAAGACTTCGGCGGCCGTACGCTGAATGAGCCGTCGCTTCAAATTCCCCACCCGCGCATTGCCGAGCGGCAATTTGTACTCGTTCCGTCCCTTGAAATTCTGGATCGGTTTGCCGATTCTCTATTAAGAGAAAAATTGGCCGGCTATCTTGCCGCACTGCCCGACCAAGGAGTGCGCAAATGTCCGGAGGAAATACAAGCCCGCTTCGCCGGCCTTGTACATGATTTACGGTGAATTCCGATTCATCACTCAGGCGGAATAATTATGGAAGAAAATCGAATGCGCGTTCCCGTTTACGCACAGACTGCGGAGAAAGATTCGGCGGATGACATCAAGCGCAAGTTTAAGGCCGGTGACTTTGAAGGCCCGCTCGATTTGCTGTGGTATTTGATCCATAAAAGTGAAATTAATATTTACGATATTCCGATTGCGCAAATCACCGAAGAATACCTTGAATATCTTGACTTTGCGGTGGAAACGGACTTGGGCGACATGTCGGAGTTCTATAAATGGGCGGCGATGCTGCTCAACATGAAAAGTCGGATGCTTTTGCCGATTGAGATCGTGTACGACGGCGATGAAGCGGAGGATCCCCGTCAGGAGCTTGTTGAAAAGTTAATCGAATACCAGAAATTCAAAAAGCTCACCCTTCTTATGGAAGAAAAAGAGGATCTATCCGAATGGAATTTCGAGCGGAGCAAGGTGCAGCGCGTGCTGCCGTTCGAGGAAAAGGAATCGGATTGGGAGGAAATCGACACGTGGGATTTGCTCCAACAGATGCAAAAGCTGTTCAAAAACATGGTATCGCGCTATTCAAACGAGAAAATTCTGAATATGTACGAAGAAATTTCCGTCAATGAAAAAATAACGCTGATGAACGAACTTTTTGAGCAGCGCAATGAATTTATGTTCACCGAACTTATTACGCGCGGCGGCAATGAAATGGATATCGTCTGCGCATTTATGGCGATTCTTGAAGCGGTAAAGTTTAAGATGATTATGATTTTCCAAAGCAGCCTGTTCGGAGACATAAAAATATGCAAGCGCGAAGGCGGCCGTGCCGAAGCGGATGCCATGCGGATTACCGTTGACGCGCCCGCCGAGCCGGACGCCCGCGATTGAAAGCGACGGAGACAAAAGAAGGGCGCGCATACCGAGCACTCCCGCTGCCTGTTTTGCAAGAGGCGACGCAGCGCCTTGCAGCCGGATGCATCGCGCGAAGGCGCTGCGGTGCGTAAGAAGCATGAATGCTTTTACATACGGAGACCTGTTCGATACCTTCGACGGCGAACAGAGTTAATTATGAAAAATTTTAGGATAAAATATGGAATTGAATAAAGAAACCGCACTTGTTGAAACGGTTCTCTTTTTGGAAAGCGAGCCGGTTTCGGAACAAAAACTGGTCAGTGTATCGAAGCTTTCCGAAGAAGTCGTAAAACAGTGCATCGAAAATTTGCAGGAAAAATATCGGAACGAAACGTCCGGTATCGAACTCGGAATGGTAACGGGAGGCTGGTGCCTCATTCCCAAAAAAGAGTTTTGGGAAGTTTTACGCGAACGGTACGGCGAAAAGAATTCCGGCAGGCTTTCCCGCTCTGCAATGGAAACGCTTTCGATTATCGCCTACTCGCAACCGATCACGCGCGGCGAAATTGAAGCAATCCGCGGCGTTAGCGCGGACAATATGATTCGCTTGCTTGTTGAACGGGGGTTTATAAAAGAAGTCGGAAAAAAGGATGTGCCCGGCCATCCGACGCAATTCGGCACGACAAAGGAATTCTTAAAATTCTTCCGCCTCAATACGATTGCGGACTTGCCGCGCCTTGACGAAGATGAGGAAGAGCGATTTGAACTTGCACGATAACAGCTTTCCGATGCGTTTGCAGGTATACCTTGCCCATAGCGGCATTGCAAGCCGGCGCGCAGCGGAAGGGATAATTGCCGTCGGCCGCGTCACCGTAAACGGCATTCCGGTGGTACAGATGGGGGCAAAGGTTTTTAGCGGAGATGAGGTCGCGGTTGACGGAAAAAAAATCCGCATCGAAGCAACAAAACGCTACATTCTTTTGAATAAGCCTGCCGGTTATGTCTGCTCCCTTGCCGATGAAAAAGGCCGACCGGTTGCCGCAGATTTGCTGAAAACAGCGTATTCCGAACGGCTATACAATGTCGGCAGGCTGGATATGTATAGTCAGGGGCTGATTTTGTTTACAAATGACGGAGAGTTTGCGCGGACTCTGGCGCATCCTTCCGCCGAACTTGAAAAAGAATACATCGTCGATACGAGTTTGAGTCTGCCGCGCGGTCTTGCCGAACGGTTTGAAAAAGGCATCCGCGTTGACGGGGTGTTTTATAAATGCAAGAGCGCGGTTGAATTGAATGCGCGCCGCATGAAAATCATTATGATAGAAGGAAAGAACCGCGAAATCCGCAATGTATTCCGCAGTGAAAATACCGCAATCAAGCGGTTAGTGCGGGTGAGGATAGGAAATATCACGCTCGGCACGATGCAAAGCGGCTCGTTTCGGGAGCTTTCGCCGGTTGAAGTAACCGGCCTTTTGAAGCTGTGTAGAAATAACGCATTTTAGTGCGATGCGTATGGGGTGTTACGGAGGTTTATTTTTATGATTATCGCGATTGACGGGCCTGCGGGAACAGGAAAAAGCACCGTAGCGGCTTTAATTGCCGAGCGGCTTTGCATAACATTTTTGAATAGCGGCAGTTTCTACCGTGCGCTGACAAAGGCGCTTTTAGAAGCTGAGTGCGATTTGAATGATGAAAATGCAATTATTGAATTTTGCAAAAAGCAGCGGCTCGACTACCGCGATTCGCATCTTATCCTGAACGGCATCGATGTTGAACGTACGTTGCATGACGATAAAATCAGCGCGGCCGTCGCTCAAATTTCCGCAATTACCGCAGTGCGCCACTTTGTCAATCAGCGGCTGCGCCAAATAACCGAAAAACTTAGCATCGTGTGCGAGGGGCGAGACATGACCACCGTTGTATTTTCCAACGCCGACTACAAGTTTTACCTCGATGCGTCGCTTGAAGTTCAGGCGCAGCGTCGATTTGCTCAGGGCGTTAGCGGTATGACGCTTGTGCAGATTAAAGATGCGATTCAAAAGCGCGATAATATCGATAAAAACAAAGCGGAAGGCGCTTTGAAGATCGCCCCCGATGCGTTCTATATAGATACTTCCAACTTGACGATAGATAATGTTTATGACATAATATTAAAACAAATTAATAGTAAAGGGTTCGTAATGGAAGCAATGGAAGTGGAAAAGGATGATGCCCCAGACAGCAAGGGAAAATTCCAGACACAATTAGAAGAGTCTTTGAATAATTTCAGCAGTCCTGAAGAAGGTAAAATTGTAGACGGTACGGTTATTCAGGTAACCGATGAACTTGTTTTCTTGGATGTCGGATGCAAATCCGAAGGCCGGATTCCCGTTGCGGAGTTTTCCGGACAACTGCCTAATGTAGGGGATAAAGTCCAAGTATTTCTGCTGAAGCAGTTCGGCCGGAACGGACCTGAAATTTCAAAATCAAAGGCCGATGCAAAACGCACATGGAAAGATCTTACGCAGGCATTTAAGGATAAAACGCCTGTTTCCGGTACGATTTCAAAGGTTGTAAAGGGCGGTTTTGAAGTTGTTATGAGCGGCGATATACATGCTTTCCTTCCGATCAGCCAATCCGACAGCCAAAAAGTAGATAAACCGGAATCGTTACTCGGACTTGAGTCTTTGTTCTATGTCGATCGCCTTTATTCCGACAACAAGCAGAACGTCGTTGTTAATCGCAGAAAATATCTTGAAGAGAAAATCGATAAAGCCCGCGAGGAATTTTTCGATACGATAAAAATCGGAGAAAGCGTAAAAGGTATCGTAAAATCGTTTACCAGTTTTGGCGCTTTCATCGACCTCGGCGGATTCGACGGCTTGCTCCATATCAACGATATGAGTTGGGGGCATGTCGCCCGCCCGAAGGATTTTGTTAAAAAAGGACAAGAGATTGAACTGAAAGTTATCCGTCTTGATCCGGCGGAAAAGCGTATTAATCTGTCCTTAAAACACTTTACGGAAGATCCGTGGATTCATTTTGAAGAGCGGTATCATGTAAATGATATTGTTAAAGGTAAGGTCACAAAACTTACCGACTTCGGCGCTTTTATCGAGCTTGAAGAGGGTATCGAAGGCTTGGTTCACATCAGTGAATTTTCATGGACAAAAAAGGTCAGCAAAGCATCCGAGATGGTGAACGTCGGCGATGAAATTGAAAGCATGATCTTAGGATATGATATCCAAGCTGGACGGGTATCGCTCGGAATTAAGCAAGTAACGGCGAATCCATGGGATACAATCGATGAGAAATATCCTGTCGGTACCAAAATATCCGGTAAGGTCGTTAAAATTACCAATAACGGTCTGTTCGTTTCGATTGAGGAGGGAATAGACGGATTCCTCCACGTCGATGATATTTCATGGACAAAAAAAGTGAAACATCCGGGCAGCGAATTACCGGTCGGCCATGATGTTGAAGCCGTTGTCATTGATTGCGATCCGTATTCCCGCCGCATCAAGCTTGGATTGAAGCAGCTTGAAGATAACCCGTGGAAACAGTTTGCCGATGAATACAAACCAGGTTCAACGCTGGAAGGTGAAATAACATCCATTACCGATTTTGGAGTGTTTGTAAAAGCGCCGAATGGCATTGAAGGCTTGGTAAATAAAGCAAATCTTTCCGATGATCGTAATATTCCGTTTGAAGAGGCAGTGAAGAAGTATAACGTCGGAGATAAAATCAACGTTTTTGTTGCTGACGTGAGCGCCGATAAAGGTAAGGTTGCTTTTTCCGTACGGGAATACAAGCGAAAACAACAGCGGGATGAGATTTCCCAGTATATGTCAAAGGCAAATGAGGCCGATGACGGAGCCTACACGGTTGGGGATTTTATAAAAAACCAAGAGAATTAATTACTGAAGGTTTTGATGACTAAGTTTTCCAACGATGTATTGAAGACGCTCATCGAAATCAATAGTGACATTAATTCCGATTATTCCGATAAGACTGCATTGCTATTTCGTGTATTGAAATGGACAATGCTTCTTACCGGATGTGAGCGGGCTGCATTTGTTATACCGGATAAAACATCCGGTAAGCTGCAAGCGGTAGCCGCTACAGATGGCGCTCATCCTGTCGTTCAAAAGCATATATTGTCGGATAAAACCATAGCATCCATTGTAATGAATAAACGGCAGGCCATACTTGTAAATGAAATACCCGATGATCCTTATTACTCAAGCCTCGTAAAAGGTAATGCCGGTTTTAATATTTACAGCATTATTTCCGCTCCCGTTCAGAAAGGGAGTCGTTTTATCGGAATTGTGGAGGCTATCAATAGAAAGGACGGCGGCCACTTTGATGAAGCGGCTCTCCGTTCTATGGAACTGCTTGCGGAGATTGCCGCTTCTGCGCTTGATGCGGCAGACAGCATTCTTATGCAGAAAAATGAAATTGCCGGGTTAAAGCAAAATTTGCAGCAAACATCTTCGTCTCCGGCAAGGATTCACGATTTTATTTTTGCTAGTCCTGTCATGCAGGATTTGCTGATGATCGTGAAAAAAGCTGCAATAACGAATTCCTCCGTGTTAATAACGGGGGAAAGCGGCGTCGGAAAGGAACTGTTTGCCGAACAAATATATTTGAACAGCTCTAGACGGGATAAACCCTTTGTCCGGGTAAATTGTGCGGCGCTTTCGGATACGCTCATGGAAAGCGAATTGTTCGGGCATGTAAAAGGCGCATATACGAGCGCCGACACCGGTCGCGATGGTCGTTTTAAATTAGCTGACGGCGGAACGATTTTTCTCGATGAAGTTGGGGAGATTCCGCTTGCGTTACAGCCGAAATTACTGCGGATCATTCAGGATAAGCAGTTTGAAATGGTCGGTTCGTCGGAAACGCTGAGCGTTGATGTGCGGATTATCGCAGCGACAAACCGCAATCTTGAAGAGATGGTGCGGCACGGATTGTTCAGAGAGGATCTATATTTCAGACTCAATGTGCTTCCGATCCGTGTGCCGCCGCTCAGGGCAAGAAAAGAAGATATTTTACCGATCGCCGAGCATTTTTTACTGCGCTATTCTGCGGAAGTCGGAAAGGCATATGAAGGCTTTTCGGAAAGCGCGCTTAAAGCAATGGCGGCCTACCGCTGGCCCGGCAATATCAGGGAGCTGGAAAATGCGGTGGCGCGCGCTTGTATCATCGGAAATCCTCCTATGATACAGACTGCGGATATGCGGTTAACATTGTCGGCGGAGGATAAACCGCTTGCATTCGACGGGCAATGCGCCGAGCTTGCTACGGTTGTGGCGGATAGTATGCAGGGCGACCGGTCGCTGAAAGCGGCATTAAAAACTTTCAAACGGGCTTATCTGATTAAAATCCTTGAGGAATGCTCGTGGAATCAGACGAAGGCCGGAGTTGTGCTTGGCATTCAGCGCACCTATGTTTCGAGCTTAATGCGAGAACTGCATGTGCGCGACAGGCAGAAATAAAATTGTTTTTCAGAGGAGAAAATAGCTATATGGAACAGAAAATCGAAAAAATCACAATGGGTGAAAAGCTTTCAGTCTATCTTGAATCTTGGAGAACGGCGCTTGTTGCGCTGCTTGCAGTTGCACTCACAGCGCTCATCGCATATGCGGTGACTGTAACGGTGCTGTCAAAGATTGATGAAAAGGGATTGGCCGCGCTGGACACCATTTCCTACAATTTGACCAATGAGTCTTCGGATTTATCGACGGAACAATTGGAAGAGCGCCGTGCGCTTGCGTTGTCCGCGCTTTCGCCCTATGTTTCTCAAAGCAGAATTACCGGCGTACGCGCGAACATGCTTGCCGCAGAGATTGCGTACTCAAAGCAGGATTATAACGCCGCCGCTTCATATTGGCTGAATGCCGCGACGAAAGGCGCAAACAAATATACGGCTCCGCTGGCGTATTTTAATGCGGCATCTTGTTTTGAAGCGCTTGATAAGCCGGATGAAGCGGAGAAAAATTATGCTGCCGCCGCTGCATTTCCGGATTTTGCGTTTATGCCGCGCGCGCTTTTTGAATTAGGGCGTATTCGCGAAAAAGCGGGAAATACCGCGGGCGCACTGGAAGCGTACAAAAAACTATTCGATAAAATGCCGGATGATTCGTGGGCGATGCTTGCAAAATCGCGGATACTGGTGCTTGAGCCTGCTCCGGAAGTAAAATAAAGCCGATTCCGCCGATTGTTCGACTGTTCTTTTCCGAATGTGTCGGCGGATAAACTTTGCGGGCCTTTCAGCCGGCTAAATGTAAATCCCACAAATTTTCCAATCGGACAATTTCTGTTCGCAGAAGGCAATCGAAGCGAGGAGAAAAATGAGGCGCACTATTTTTATGTTTCATTGTACCGCGCTACGACTAAACCGGGCGCACCGCAGGCTACCGCTTATCCTCCTGCTTACCGGTTGTTTGGCTTTTTTTTTCGGCTGCGGACTGGACGAATTCTACGTTCTCGATTCGCCGGTAAATGTTTATCACTATTCCTATTACGATAGCGCGTACGATTCGCGCTACATCGAATTTTCTACCAATGAAAACAGCTCGCAGATGAATTCGTATCTTTCCGCATCGTCCGCCTTCAAGTTCAAGGGAACCGCCGTTTACTACAAGATTTACGATGATTATTCTACGATGACCGGCCGCATAAACAGCCTCAGCAGTTTGAGTTCGTCGACGAATTCGACTACGGCGGCAACAACGATGATCGATTCCTACGGCTACAAGCAGCTCGGACGCGCGGAGGGAACGCAAACGCCGCTGATTACGGCAAAAGGGAGCGATCAGAGAGTAACGATTCGGTTGGCAAATTATCAGGAGACGGTAAACGATGCGTTTAAGGCCGTTATAAAAGTCGGAGGAGCGAATATCGGCACGCCGCGCAGGGAGGGCAACCGCCGCACCTTTGACTTCGGACGAACGGCAAGCGATGAGGATAACGCCGTTCCGCTGACGGGAGATAGCGACGTTCAAGCGTCGTCTTCTTCGTCATCGGGGATGTGGTACGTCGATCTCTATGCGGTGGCTGTCGGGCAGGACGTTTCCTTTGCAACTTCTTACAGCAATATTCTGCATCTCGGCTCGATTCCGATTGATGCCAATGCGGAGCATAACTAAATCCTCACAAACCGTGCGCCCTCTTGCACTCCGCTTCCTGTTTTGAAGATCAATTCACCGTTTTCGGCTCTGCCCCCAAAGATGCGGGCGCATCGTATAGATAAAAGCGAGGCTGAAATCGGCATATTCCGCCGCTCCGCCGGAATGATAGTTGCGCGTTTCCGTGTAGGGGCCGGTTTTATGCGCGCTATGCAGCGTGCGCCCCTCGCATTGCCAGATTTTCGTAAGCCCGACAGCGCTTCTGACCGCAAAACAATGCGATATATTCAGCTGCACGAAGCAATTAAGCCTGCCTGCTTTGAATATGCCGTACATTTCATCGTAGTAAAAGTTCCCGCTTCCGCGCGAATGGTGGTGGTCGATTGAATCGAAATACACGAAGGGAGCTGCCAGAATTGAAATGCCCGCTTCAAGCTCCTGCAGCGGGAGAAAATGCAGTGCAAGCCCCGTCCACGTAAAGATTGTTTGCCGTTCGTAGTCAATCCCGTAGAGCCGGCCGGCTGGAAGCGTTTTCGCATACGGCGAATCCCACGGAACATCCTGCTTGGTTGCGCTATAGTTCCGGTCGCCGTACCAGCCGTATCCGTTTTTGGCGCTAAAATACACATATTCATACTCAATGGCGATTTCCGGCTCGATTTTCAGCCAGCGAAGCAGCGGAAATTCGGCGCCGACATGGCCGCCCGTAAAAAAAGAGCCGCGCCCGATTGCATTTTCACTGATCGAGTAATCATTTTTGACCGAATCCAGCTGCATCCAATCGGAATCGTACATGTTGCCGCTCCGCTTCGGAAGGAAGCCCGCCGCATATGCCGACGCGCGCAGCACATTCCACCGGACATCCGCCGCCCCGCCGAGATAGGAGCAGCTGTCGAATTCCCAAAGGAGTTCGCTTTTCCGCTTGAAAATGCCGTCGGTATCTTTTTCAAGCAAGAGCTCAAGCGCCCCGCCGTGCCGCACGCCGCCCAAAGCCGTAAGCGAAAAATCAAAATCCGACGAAGCGTAGGTTGCCGCCGTACAAAACAGCAGCGCAGCTGAAAGAATTTTATTCATGCAGAGCTTCACCATGCAGCCCGCCCGCCGTTTTCGGCTCTCCGCCTCCGTCATTTGCGTCCTCTAGCGGGTCAACGCCGAAGAGCTTTGCACATTGCTTCCGCACCGCTTCCATGTCGCGCGGATAGGGCGCCGTCAGCGTCATCATATTTCCGGAAGTCGGGTGCAGGAATCCGATTTTGTACGCATGCAGGGCGAGCCGACTGAGCAGGGGCCGCTCTTCAAGCTCGTCGCCATGCCACCGGCGTTTCATTTCACTGAGCAGGAGGGGCTTCCGGTTGCCGCCATAGAGCGGATCGCACACGATGCTGAGCTTGTTCGCCGCAAGATGGGCGCGAATCTGGTGCGTGCGCCCCGTTTTCGGGGATGCCGCAAGCCATGCATACGGTCCGCAATGGCCGATCAAGCGGAATGAAGTCAACGACGGCTTTCCGGCTTTCTTATTCACGACCGTCCGGTGCCGCTGGTCGCCGTCCGCAAGGAGCGGCAAATTCGCCTCAAGCTGCTTCCAGAGCGGATGGCCGTACACGATGCAGTGATAGGTTTTATCTACCGTGCGATTTGTAAACTGGTCGCACAAATGTTTATGCGCACGGGCATTGCGCGCGTATATAATTAAGCCGGACGTTTCCTTATCAATCCGGTGGACGGCAAAAAGCCGCCCGAATTCCGTTTCGGCCGCAGTATCAAGACGCGGGGCAGTTTCATCGTATCGATCCGCCGCAGTCAGAATGCCCGACCGCTTGTTCAGCACGACGATGTCTTCGTCGGCGTGGATCACAGTGTAATCCGGCAAAATTTTCATGGCGCGAGTATATCAAAGCGGATTGTTCTTGAACAGTAAGTGCGTTTTTGCTATGATACGCTCACTTGCGGCTATAGTATATCGGTATTATATGACCTTCCCAAGGTTGAGAGGGCGGTTCGACTCCGCTTAGCCGCTATTTCACTCCTGTCGATAATTTTTATCCTGTTTTTTATTTGTTCCCCTTCTTTGATGCGTGTGCAGAAATTCTGTACGCTTTACCGCTTTTATAAACGCATTAGCGGATACTTTGCCGGTAGGACTGCACCCGTTCAACCCTCTTTTCGATAAATCCGCCCCGCCCTGCCGACCGCCTGCGCAGCGATCCCGTCGAAAAGCGCAGGAACTTGCCATCGATATGGAAGAAAATACTTGCAGCACTCCAGTATGGCTCCTTGCCGGTACGTTTACACGATCTACGCGAGTGAAAGGCGGGATGGGCGATCACGTTCAAGCCGCCGCCGCGTTTTGCAGCCGCTTACAAACTATCTTTTCTGCAATTCTTTGCGGCAAAATAAAAAAGCGGTCGTCCGCCCAAGTGCGCTCATGCTCTTCCGTCACGCTCCGTCTCGTCCTCTTTGCTTTTGAAAAAACCGGAAGCCGCCGACTGCAGAGCTTCCGGAGGGTAGGATTTGCAGGATTTTGTCGAAAGATATTTCGGAAGCGCAATGAGACCTGCCGCAAACAAAAACAGGTTGACCGCCCACGCAATCGAAATATTCATCGTCAGGCCGCCGGCTAAAAAGCCTGCGGAAGCGCACGTCGCCGTAAAAAATGCGTACGGCATTTGCGTTGCAACGTGTTCCAAATGCGGGCAGCCGGCCCCCGTCGAAGAAAGAATCGTCGTATCGGAAATCGGAGACGCGTGGTCGCCGAACACCGCGCCGCCAATCACTGCGGCGATGCTGATGTAGGCGGCGTTTGACAGAGCCGCCACGTCCAAGCCCTTCGTTTCGGCAAGTTCGACGGCAATCGGCATCACCAGCGGAATCATAATGCCGAACGTGCCCCAGCTCGTGCCCGTTGCGAACGCAATGAGCGCCGACAGGATAAACACAATGACCGGAATCCACGCAAACGGAAAATTTCCGTCCACAACCAGCTTCGACAAAAACTTTCCGAGCCCCAAACCGCCGTCCGCCGGAGATGACTTAATAATTCCGCCGATCGTCCACGCCATCGCAAGAATGATGAGCGCGGGCACCATCTGCTTCGTTCCCGACTGCAAGGTTTCGCCGGCGCTCTTAATGTCCATGAGGCCGCGCGCAAGATAGTAAATGTACGTTACCGTAACCGTAAAAATAATTGCGTAAAAGAGCGCAACGGACGCATCGGTGTTTTTAAATGCGTCGGCAAGGGCAATCTGCGCCATCGCCTGTTTGATTGTCGTAACCGTCTCCCCGTCAAGCGCGCCGAGCCACGTCGTTACCGGAAAGAAAAACAGCGCCGCCGCAATCAACACGGCAATCGGCAACAGCATGTCAACCGGCTTTGCGCGCGGATTGGATTCGTCCGCCTTTCCGCTCGTCGTCTGGCCGTATTTTTCGGAATTAAAGAGCGTTCCCTGCCGTGCGCGCTGCTCCGAAAGCTTCATTGGCCCGAAATCCCGTCCGGTTACTGCAACAACGACGACCAAAAGCAGCGCCGTCAGCGCATACAGATTGTAGGGAATGGAGCTGATAAAAAATTCGAACGGCGTAATGCCGAGTTTTTGGAAGCCTTCCGAATCCTTTACAATCGACATAACCGTAACGACCCAGCTGGAAATCGGCGCGATGATGCAAACCGGAGCTGCGGTTGAATCCAAAATGTACGCAAGTTTTGCGCGGGACGTGCGCGTTTTGTCGCTGATCGGGCGCATGACGGTTCCGACGGTCAGCGAATTGAAATAGTCGTCGATGAAGATGAGCATACCGAAAAAAAACGTCATCAACTGCGATCCGGTGTGGGTTTTCAGCTTTGAAGAAGCCCATTTTCCGAATGAGCCCGCCGCTCCCGTCTTCTGCATCATGCCGACCAGTCCGCCGAGCAGGGCGCAGAATAAAAAGATGCGGATATTCCAGCCGTCGGCAAGGGAAGCGGCAACGGCATCGGTAAGGCGCATGAGCGCGATGCCCGGATTGCCGCCTGCGACGATGAGCGTTCCCGACAAAATACCGATGAACAGCGAAATGATAACGTCCTTCGTAAAAAAAGCGAGCGAAATAGTAAGAAGGGGCGGAATGATTCCCCATACTCCGAATGTTTCCATGACGAATAAACCTCAAAAAATAGGTGAGCGCGGCCTCCTGCAGAAGCGTTATCGCGCCCCTTCCGCCCGATGCCCGGCAGTTTCCGCTTCCGGCATGATACGGACGGCAGTGCGGGACAGTATAAAACATCCGTCCGGCCGTGTGAATTGCTTTACGGATATTTTTTGCAGGCGGACTGTTTTACAGGCAGACGAACGGAATGTGCAGCGGAGCGTTAAACGCCGTCGACAAGGAGGGCGGCAAGCTCGAATGTGCGGCTCACTGTGTTTTCCCAGCTGAAATGTGCCGCACGCTCGACGCCCTTTTGCGACAATGCCGCGCGGAGCGGTTGATCGGTTATTTTTGCAGCCGGACTGTTTTACGAGCGGGCAAGCGGAATGTGCAGCGGAGCCTTAAGCGCCGTCGACAAGGAGGGCGGCAATTCCGAATGTCCGGCTCACCGTCCCAGCTGAAATGCGCCGCGCGCTCGACGCCCATTTGCGATAATGCCGCACGGAGCGGTTGATCGGTTATTTTTTGCAGGCGAGCGGGATATACGGCGGAGCGTTAAACGCCATCGACAAGACGGGTGGCAATCTCGAATGTGCGCCTCACCGTGTTTTCCCAGCTGAAATGCGCCGCGCGCTCGACGCCCATTTGTGACAATGCCGCACGGAGCGGTTGATCGGAAACGATTTGCAGCCGGACTGTTTTTCGAGCAGGCGAGCAAAATAGCGGCAGAGCGTTAAACGCCGTCGACAAGGCGGGCGGCAATTTCGAATCTGCGGCTCACCGTGTTTTCCCAGCTGAAATGCGCCGTGCGTCCAACGCCCTTTTCCGACAACGCCGCGCGGAGCGTTTAATCAGACTGTTTTGCGAGCAGGCGAGCGGAATGTGCAGCGGAGCCTTAAGCGCCGTCGATAAGGCGGGCGGCAATCTCGAATGTGCGGCTCACCGTATTTTCCCAACTGAAATGCGCCGCGCGCTCAATGCCTTTCCGCGACAATGCTGCACGGAGCGTTTAATCGGACTGTTTTTCGAGCAGGCGAGCAAAATAGCGGCAGAGCGTTAAACGCCGTCGACAAGACGGGCGGCAATCCCGAATGTCCGGCTCACCGTGTTTTCCCAGCTGAAATGCGCCGCGCGCTCGATGCCCTTTTGCGACAATGCCGCGCGGAGCGTTTGAGCGGACTGTTTTACAGGCAGACGAACGGAATGTGCGGCGGAGGCGTTAAGCGCCGTCGACAAGGAGGGCGGCAATCTCGAATGTGCGGCTCACCGTATTTTCCCAGCTGAAATGCGCTGCGCGCTCGATGCCTTTTTGCGACAATGCCGCTCGGAGCGTTTGATCGGAAACGATTTGCTCCAGCGCGCGTTCAATTTCTTCGATATTGTTCGAATTAAAATACAGCGCAGCGTTTTCCGCCATTTCGCTGAGCGCGCCCGCATTGGAACAGAGCACCGGCACGCCGGTCGCCATCGCTTCAAGCACCGGAAGCCCGACGCCTTCATTGACGGACGGAAAAACGCACGCATCGGATCCAGCATACAGCTGCGGAAAACTTTCGTGCGGAAAGAAGCCGGTCAAAAATATGTCGGAAGAAGCGGACGATTCAAATGCCGCCTTGTGAATTTCGGAAGAATACGGAGGCGCGTCGGCGCCGGCAAGCACCAGCCGATGCGGGAGCTGCGTCCGCTCCTTAAAGAGCGTAAACGCTTTGATAAGTTCGATATGTTTTTTTTCCGGGCCGGAAAGCCGGGAGCCGTAAATGAAATACGGCCGCTTAATGGCAAACGGTTTTATGTTTACGACATCCGTATCAAGCGCAATGGCCGGATAAAAACTTTTGTGGTCGATTCCGTTATGCACGACTTCGATTTTTTCCGCGCCGATTCCGTGCGCAATCAAATCATCCCGAATGAAGGCACTGGCGGCAATAATTTTTTGTACTTTATATAATCCCCGTTTGATTTGCAGCTTTTGAATCCAGTCGCCGTTGCCGTCAACATGATTTGAAAGAATGCTGTTTACCACGACGATGCCGGGAACCTTGAACGAGGTAGGCAGCACGCGCTCCGGAGCCGGATACATGACGACCTCGTATCCCTGCTGCGCGGCGAATTTGTTGCATACGGTAAAATGCCAAAACCGCTCCGCCGTTAAGCTGTCTGAAACCTCAGGCGCCGTAAAAGGAATGTCAGTACCGGACGTGTAGGTAAATTTATCGATTTCGGAACCGAACAGTTCGATTGCTGCGCGGCTATCGTGCATCGCATGCGCCGCAAATGCACGGATATACGTCCCCAAACCGGAACGGGCATGGTCGCAGCCGAATGTGTCTATTCCAATTTTCATGGGGCGGATTATAGTACATTTCAATTCCCTATGCTATACTCGCCGCCATGCAGGAAAATACCGCATTTACCCTCATCGACGCCACGTTGCAAGAACGCGTGCGCGCGCTGTGCATCGACCGCCCGACCGCCGTACAGGAGCAGGTCATCCCGAAGATTTTAGCCGGACACAGTATTCTTTTCCAGAGCGAAACGGGAACGGGAAAGACGCTCGCCTATCTGCTGCCGCTTTTGACGCGCCTTCAGGCGGAACAGGAGAGATCTCAGGCGGCGATGGAGCGTTCCGTGCGGATTTTGATTGCCGCGCCGACATTTGAGCTCGCCTCGCAAATCAAGCGGACGATTGCCGCCGTTTCGGAAATGAAGGCGGCTCTTTTTATCGGCAGCGCGCCGCTGAAACGGCAAATTGAAGCGCTCAAGGAAAAGCCCTGCATCGCAGTCGGAACGCCCGCCCGGCTCATCGAACTGATTCGGCTCAAAAAGTTGAAGGCCGCAAACATTACGGCGGCGGTTTTTGACGAAGCCGACCGGCTGGTAAAGAAGGAATCGGCAGCCGAAGCGCAAACGCTGAAAAATCTTTTGCCGAAAGAGACGCAGCTGATTGCGTGTACCGCAACCGCTGACGCTCAAACGAAGCGTTTTTTCTTCCCTGCCGAAGCGCTCATCCTTCCGGCGGAAAATGTGCTTACGCGCAACATCGAACACTGGGCGATCCATGCCGAAAGCCGGGACAAAATCGATATGCTCAGGCGTTTTCTGCTTGCCGTGCAGCCGGCAAAAGCGCTCGTTTTTACGTCGCGCGCCGATCAAGTTGAAAATATCGCCGAAAAACTGTCGTATAAAAAAATCGCCTGCGCTGCGCTCCACGCCAAAGCGGACAGCCGCCTGCGCAAAACGAATATCGACCGCTTTAAAAGCGGCCGCTGCACGCTGCTTGTCACAAGCGATCTTGCTTCGCGCGGCTTGGACATTGCGGACATCACCCACATCATTCAAATGGATTTGCCGCCCGATGCCGATTTTTTCATTCACCGCGCCGGACGCACCGCCCGCGCCGGAAAAAGCGGCATCAACGCTGTCATCGGCGACGCCTACGAAATGCGCCGCTACGCCGCGCTTGAAAAACAGCTAGGGCTCACCGTCTATCCAAAAATCATCTCGCACGGAAAAATCTCCGCTCCCGTCCCTGCCGAACCTCCCGCGCACCGCGCCCGCCGATAAAAGTGCGGGAAGCCGTCATTCATATAGAAGAAAATAGAATCATCGCGGCGCTTCGGGAGAGTTATCCACCGGCAGCGGTTGTGCGCTTTGCGCAAGCCTGAAGGTAGAACGGGCGGCCGCGCCGGAAAAAGCGCATCAAATGCGCCTACGAAATGCACCCCTACGCCGCGCTTGAAAAACAACTAGGACTCACCGTCTATCCTAAAATCATCTCGCACGGAAAAATCTCCGCCCCGGTCCCCGCCGAACCTTCGCACGCCACGTATCCCGATAAAAGTGCGGGAAACCGCCACATGTATAGAAGAAAATAGAATCGACTCGGTAGTTTCGGGAGAGTTATCCACCGGCAGCGGTTGTGCGCTTTGCGCAAGTTGGACGCGAGCGGTGATGAGGCTCATCGTCTACCCTAAAATCATCTCGCACGGAAAAATCTCCGCCCCGGTCCCTGCCGAACCTTCGCACGCCGCGCCCTCCGATAAAAGTGCGGGAGCCATCATTCATATAGAAGAAAATAGAATTGCCGCGGCGATTCAGGAGGGTTATCTGCCGACAACGGTTGTGTACGTTTCGCAAGCTGGACGCACGCGGCAGTGGGGCAAGGCGGTTCATTAATCAAATGACCGATTCCGCTGTCCGCCGAACCTTCGCACACCGCGCCCGCCGAAAAAGTGCGGGAAGTCGCCGGTCATATGGAAGAAAATAGAATTGCCGCGGCAGTTTCGGCAGAAGTATCCACCGGCAGCGGTTGCACGCTCTCTCAAGCCGGACACACGCGGCAGTGGGGCAAGGCGGAAGGTAGAACGGGCGGCCGCGCTCAATCCGCCGGATACTGTTCCGCCAAATGCCCCTGTACCCCCTGTGCAAGCAAGATATACGTGGTGGTGAGGGCACAAAACCGGAGCATCAATCAAATAACCGCGCCCATCCCTGCAGACCTTTCACACGCCGTGCCCGCCGATAAAAGTGCGAGAAGCCGCCGTTCATATAGAAGAAAATAGAATTGTCATGACACTTCGGGAGAGCTATCCAGCGGCACCGGCTGCACGCTCTCGCAAACCGATTCGCCCCGCAGCTATTAGTAAATTATGAGTAGATTTTCCATATGCGGCTCTTACCGAATCGCTCTCCCAAATAAGCGTTTTGCGAAAGAGGCGGTTTTCTTGTAACGGCGTTGCCCTTCGCGCCGCCTCCCGCTGCACCCGTCATCTCTGCCGCTCAGTGCCGACACTGGTTATCGGCCGTTCGGTGCGGTATGGGCGAATGCGGTACGGGCAGGCGCTCAACACGGGGGGGATTCCGTGCCGAGAATGGATTACTGCGGCGGGGTGTGCAAATCCGCCAACTTCCTAAGCATACGCGAGAATGCGTTATCTTCTTTTTTAAGCTCCCGCGAACCGCGCGTAATTTTGCAGAGCGACAGCTTAAACTCTTTGGCGATTGTTCGCTGCGGCATACCGGCGGCAAGCGCTTTTACGATAAGCCACCGTTCGGAAAAATCCTTCCGCTCCGCATCCGTAAACAGACAGGTAAAAATATCACTAATAAACTGCTCATTTTGTTCAGCCGCAATGAGCGCGCACAGCTCTCGATAGTTGTCGCGAATCAGATCGGAATCGGTAGAAGTCATCATGGCCGCGAGCATAATTTAAAATAACAGAAAAAACAACGGCCGTTTGCAGAGGGCGCGGCGGACGGCGGTAAATCGACTTTCATTGTTTAATGGGTCGTGCCGTCCGCTCCTGTTTGCCGCTTGGCAAACAGGCTAGTAGGCTGGCGGACTTGCAAACCGGCCGCCCCGCGCATAACACCATCCGCATCCCCTGCCGAAACAAGTCAAGCCCACCGGACAAACCTCGCACACCGCACGCTATGCTGCCACGCACGTCCTCCCGTGCCGCAAACGGTGGCCGACCCGCGCCACAGCATCATCCGCCTACCCCTCCGCAACAAGCCGAACCCACCAGACAAACCTCGTCCACCACACGCCATATCGCCTCGCACAGCTCCGCACCTACCGCGGCGGACGGCGGGAAGTGCCACTTCCAGCGTTTAGGGGGTCGTGCCGAGCTCGCCTGTTTGCCAGAAGCAAACAGGCGAGCTCAGTTGGTTTATCCGGTGGCGGCTTGTAGTTAAATAAGTGTAGAAGAAAAAATGCGCGCAACTGTTTATTGGCGGCGCGCATTTTTCATTTTTAGGGCACAGCGGCCGACCACGCCATAACACCATCCGCCTACCCCGCCGCAACAAGCCAAACACACCGGATACACCTCTCCCACCTCGCGCTATACCGCCCGCGCGCCATCTCGCCTCGCACGTCCCGCCAAAGGGCAACGCTCACCCCTGCGACGGCAAACAGCGGCCGTCCGCGCCATTGCACCATCCGCCTACCCCACCGCAACAAGCCAAACACACCGGACAAACCTCGCCCGCCGCACGCCACACCGTCTCGCACGGAGACGCACTTACCGCGCCGACCAACGGCGGCCGTCCCGCGCCATAACACCACCCCGCCTACCCTTCCGCAACAAGCCAAATCCACCGGACAAACCTCGCTCACCCCGAGCGCCACAGCACCATCCCCCGCCAACAAATATTGCTTGCGTCCCGTTCTGAGCGGGGCTATAATCCTACTGTTTGTAAATCTATATTGTTTGGAGGCACTATGAAAAAAAAGGTGTTTTCTATTTTGGGTGCCGCAGCTGCGGCATTTTTGTTGTTTGCCGGCTGTCAGATGGATAATGACAGCGGCAGCACGGAAAAATCGAACGGTCAAAAGATTAAGGATGCGATAACGACGCTTACCAAAGACCTTGAAAAACCGTTCAATGACGGCGATACGCTGCCGCTCAAAAAGGGCGACGTAACGGTCACCTGGTCGGCCGACAGTCAGGGCATCATTTCCAAAGGCGGAGAAAATGGAAAGGTAACGGCTCCGCTTGCAGAGACAGAGGGAGTGGAGAGCGTAGAGGTTGAGGCCACGCTCAAAGCCGGAGAGGAAACGCAAAAGCATACGTTTACCGTCAAGGTAAATCGCCGAGTGCTTACTCCGGAAGAAAAAGCGCTTGAGGAAGCAAAGAAAGAGCTTTCGCAGAAGATGCAAGCGCAATCGCGGCTTTTGCCGAATGCCGACGCCATCGATCTGCCGAAGAAGCTCGGCGAGGTCGACATAACGTGGGAGTCGAGCAATCCGGAAATCATTAAGGATGACGGTACGGTAACGCACAAGGACGGCGAGGGCTCCGACACGGTTAAGCTTACGGCGACCCTCAAAAAGGGCGAAGGCGGCAAGGAAATCAAAGCGGAGTTTGAAATTACCGTCTATCAAAAAGATCGGAAAATCGACGATAAAACGCTGGTTGAAACGGTAAAGGCCACGCTATCGGTGCCGGAAGAGGTACGGACAAGCGAAAAGCTCGACCTTCCGACAAGCAAAGACGGCGTAACCATTGAGTGGAGCTCCGACAAGAACAACATTTCCAAAACCGGCGAAGTAACGCTTCCGGATACGCTTGAGCCGGTTACGGTAAACCTTGAAGCGGCGCTTACGAAGGGCGATGCGCATGACACGGCAAAGTTTGTGGTGAAGGTATATCCGAGCGACAAAACGGTTGTTACGCTGACGAAGAATACGCTTACCATCGATACCGTTATTGACGACGAACATCCGACGATTGCGCTCCCGACGAGCAAAAACGGCGTTGCCATCGTGTGGAAGTCGAACGGGGCGGCCGCCGTTGTCGAAAACGGAGATACGGCAAAGCGCGGAACGGTTAAGGGCAGCAAAGAGACGGTTAAACTTACGGCAACGTTTACAAAGGGCGGCGAATCGCTTGATAGAAACTTTGAGGTTACGGTATACGCAGAGAACGTAAAACCGAGCGAACCGTCAGCCGCCGAGATTTTAGACAAGGCGGAAAAGGAGCTCAAAGCTGCTCTGAGCGGAAACCAGTACTCCTATCCGACAGAAAAAGTCAAGCTGCCGTCGTTCATCGGAGAGGGCAAGAACAAGGTAACGATCTCCGGCTGGAAGAGCACGCCTGCGCTTATTGACGTTGAAACGGGCAAAATTACCTACCCGACGCTCGCCGACGGCAAGGGCCCGACCACAGTTAAGCTTACGGCAACGCTCAAGAGCGCGCAGGGCATGAAGAAACCGGTTGAAATCACCGTAGTCCTCGTGCATAAGTCTACGGAACCGGCCCCGCAGGATCCAAAGAAGAAGCTGCAAGCGGCTTTAGAGGAGCTCAAAAGCAAGATTCCGACACCGCAGACCATTATAGAGGACGGCAAAAAGTTCGACCTGGTAAAAAAAATCGGCGATGTGGCCATTAAATGGCACTCAACCGACAACGACACCGTTAATGAGGAGACGGGCACAGTAAAGCAGCCGGAAGGAAGCGAAACGAAGACGGTAACGCTTACGGCAACGCTTTCAATAAGCGGCGCAACGCCTGAAAAGTACACGGTAACGGTAACCGTAAAAGGCAAGACCGCAGCGCATACCGATCAGGATGACGTTGATGCGCTTGCAGGCGAGCTTACCAAGGACATGGCGACTGGAACGAAAAACGGCGCAAAGCTGTTCCTTCCGGGCGGTAAAAACGGCGTAACGGTAGTGTGGAAGAGCGGCACCCCGGATCGGATTAAGGACGACGGAACGGTAACGCCTCCGCCTGCTCCGCATCCGGTGAAGGTTGTGATGACGGCGACGCTGACAAAAGGAACTGCGGCCCCCAAGACGGTACCGCACACGGTAACAGTGTACCCGAAGGATGAGGAGCTGGCGGAATGGGCGGCCAAACAGTTTAATATTCCGAAGACCGCAAATGACGGCGATACGCTCAAGCTGCCGGCGGAATTGGATCTTCCGGACGGACAGGGAAAGGCTGGCGTCGAATGGACGGCGAAATCGGATCATCCGGACTGCTCCATTAACACCGATAACGGCATGGTAAAGGCTCCGCCAAAGCTTAAAACCCCAGGCCCGACAAAGGTAGTGCTGACGGCAAAGGCGGCAGTAAACGGCAAACCGGGTTCGTATGATTACGAAGTAAGCGTTGCCTCCCGCGACCCAAGCGATCAAGAGACGGTTGACGCGGCGGCAAGCAAACTGGGCAAACCGCAGGAAGACGTAATGTCTCCGACGGCTAAGATTGAGCTCAAGCCGGAAATAGACGGCGTTTCTATTATCTGGACGGCAAGTCCAACCGGTTATATCGGCGACAGCAACGGCGGCAAAGCAAATTTAGGAAAAATTACCTATAAAAAGAGTGCAAAACCGGGAAGCCAAAAGGTAACGCTGACGGCAAATCTTAAAAAAGGTTCCGGTATGGCGCTCAAAACCTTTTACGTTACGGTGCACAACATCGTCGATAAAGAGTTGGCGCTTGATGATGCGGAAGCAGAGTTGGCGCGCAAGATGCCGAAAGAGATCACAGAGGACAAGGATCTGACGCTGCCGACTCCGGATCCGCAGTATGACGTAAACGTTACGTGGGCATCGGACAGCGGCATCATTAAAATCAACGGTAATACAGGAAAAGTCGAACGCCCGTACGGTATCGGTTCCGAAAAGGTTAAACTTACGGCAACGCTGACTAAAGACGGCAAGCACAAAACAAAGGAATTTGATATCACGGTCAAATACCGCAACGACGGCGCATGGAAGGCGTTTACAAACGAAGCCGGTGCGGTAAGCGCGGTGAAGCTTGCTTTGAGCGGCAACACGTTCGAAGAGGAAAAGGTTGTTGCAACCGTAACCGGAGAAACGCCGAAGGATTGGGAGGCGGGTATCTCGCATCCGTGGAAATTCGAGACTGAAGGCGTATACCTGATCGGCTTTGACGTAAAAGCGGGAGCCGCAAACACGGATATGCGCTTGAGCGTTCATCTGAAAGAGGGCGGCCGCGATATTGCAACGGTTCCGTTTAAGGTGAATACCGGTGCACAGACGTTCCAATATCTGGTGTACATTAACGGCAGCGCCAAAGGCAAAGAGGTAGACCTCTCGCTTTCTTTGCGGAAGGGAATGACGACCATAGAAAAGCTCTCGGTTGAAAACCGCGAGAAGTGGGAACCGAAGCATGACAGCTGGAAACCGTGGAACTTCTGGAACAACAACGGCGACGCTGCGGTAACCGCGTTTGACATGCAGGCGGACGGCATCAGCTTGCACGAAAGTATTGGCGAAGGCAAAACAACCGACCGCGAACAAATCGGCGTTGAATACAATACGACGACTGCAACTGCGGGCAACAAGTGCGTGCAGTTTACAGTGGGAGAAGAAGTTGAAACCGTCAAACTGTTGGGTAAGGGCGGCAAGTCGCTTGCCGTTTGCGATGTACCGGAGGATAAGGCGAACCAAGCGTGCTGCTTTGATGTGAAGGTAGAAGACGCCGATAAGGATGATCTCAAGCTCCAGTTCCTGCCGAAGCCGCTTGCTGCAAAGGGAGAAAAGGACGTAAAAGTTTCGGCGGTAAAATTGACCGATTCTACGGGCAGTACGCCGACCGGCTCTACCAAACTTGCGCTCCGCGGAGAGCCGGAAGCATTCGACATGTGGAAGGTAGAAGCCCACAAATTCAACGATCCGAACAGCGACGTGTACGCGGTTACGGCGCAGAGCGGCAACAGCATTACGCTGACGGTGAAAAAAGCCGTGTCGGGAGGTGAGCAGTACATCAAACTGTCATTCGGCCCGGAAACGCTGCTTGCAGGTAAGAAGTACAATGTTACCTATGACTTGAGCGGCGCGAACAAGCCGTGGACGGAACTGGTTGATAAAAAAGGACAAAAATGCAAAGTCGGTTCAGCGACCGGAGCGAACGGCAATTTAACGGGCGCAGAATGCAAAGAAGGCGGCGACGGCTATGTCGAAATGTACCCGAAGGCGCTTGGCACCTATGTCATCACGAATATGAAGGTGCAAGAAATCGCAGCTGAGGGCAAACTCGATAAGGGCGGCATCTACGGCGACATTACAGGCGGCTGGGAGCTATCGAAAGCAAAAGACTTGACTCCGGTGGGGGACGGTAAAACCTATACCTTCGACTTTACGCCTGAAAAGAACACCGTTTATTGGAAAGTTCTCGTGGACAAAACGAGGGAGAACGACATATTCGGCGGGGAACAAACCGGAAAGGACCTTGAAGTAAAAGCCGATGGTACAGAAGTGGAACTCAAACGCCTGAACAATAGCAGCGGCAAAGCGTGTATGACAACACTAGAAGCGACGGCACAGTACCGGCTTACGCTGACCGTAATGGAAGCAAGCGGCAATATCAGCAAGGTTACGGCAAAGATTGTAAAGACTACCGAACCGACTGGATGGCTGCTTAATGACGATGCCTCTGTTGAGACCGCCATCAAACGCTTTGAAGGCGAGACGACAGACCAGGGTGGTAAACAAACCGACCAGAGGAAGTTCAAGAATCCTACAAAAGAGGACAATGATCGGCTGTACAAGCTGACGTTCACCGCCGACAAAGAAGAGCACGAGTTTGCCATCAAGAACGGCAGCGACACGTGGCAGGGCGGTACGGTTAATGCCAACGGTAATTACACCGACTTGACCAAAGGCGGCGGTACGAAGACAAAGATATCCGGCCTCCGCATCGGCGGCAAGTACACGCTGACTGCAAAAACCTCCATTGTCGGTGGGGAAAAGAAACTTTCCGTAAAGGTAAAGGAAATAGGGGACACGTATGCAACCATCAAGTTCCAAGTAATCAACATTCCAGGTGGAGTGGACGAAGTCTACTTGTGTACTAACGGCTGGCTGTTTTACGATGCGAATTCCCCTTCAAAGGACAGACTCCCATATCCGATCAAGACCTGGAATACTGGAAGTACTGACGATGGCTATGATGAGGTCAAGAAAGCTTATTCGAAGCATTTTGCAACGGTGTCCGGTAATAAAGCGTCGTTCGACGAGTTGACCCTTGTGTGGTATAACCCGTCTGGCGATTATAATATGGGCTGGATGCATATTGTCGGCTGCGAACAAGACAACGGCCAGGGCAAACATAATCAAGTAAACTCTGTGATTGCTGGACCGACCAAGGTTCCAGGCTCTGGAAGCGGTATGGCCGGTAAGACTTATATCGTAGAGATTAACTGCAACAACTCTACCAATGAAAATTCGGCTGCCATTACGGTAAAGGACCAATAAACCAGCGGACGGGCGGACGGCGGTAAATCCACTTTCAGTGTTTAGACGGTCGTGCCGTCCGCTCCTGTTTGCCATCAGGCAAACAGGCTAGTGGGCTGGTTTAGCTACAGCGGCGGGTTATAGTTAAATAAGTTTCGGAAAAAAATGCGTGCGGCTGTTTCAGCGGCGCGCATTTTTTGTTTTGGGCAGCGGCGGACGGGGCGGGGCGGACGGCAGTAAATCCACTTTCATTGTTTAATGGGTCGTGCCGTCCGCTCCTGTTTGCCATTAGGCAAACAGGCCAGCGGGTTGGTTGTCCGGCGTTAAAGCGATTCGGACATTACGATGCCGGTTCGTATTTTTTGTGCGGCGTCTTCGCCGGCAAGGAGGCGCACTAATTCTACCGAAAGCGCACCGACGGCGCCGGCGCCGCGGCCGGTGATGACAGTGCCGTCGGTAACGAATGGGGAGCGGACTAAGGTCGCTCCTTCCATGCGCACAGTGGCTTTATCCGCGCCCCCGCAGTATTCTGAAAGTTTTTCTTCCATAGAAGGGTGACACGTCCAGCGTTTGCCTTTCAGCACGCCGATTTGCGCAATTACGGTTACCGGAGCTGCACAAATTGCCGCGACGTATTTGCCCTCATCAAAGCAGCGGCGGATAAAGGCCAAAACGTTTTCCGCCGCCCCAAGATTTACCGAACCGGGCATACCGCCCGGCGCATACACCAAGTCCGGTAGCGCGCCCTCCCCCTCAAAAAACTCCGCATAACCGCAATCCGCCTTGACCGTTATCCCGTGCGAACCCGTCGGCGCACCGCTCGCCTCTTTTCCCGGAGCCGGAACGGCAACCGTTACCACCTGTATTCCCGCACGCCGTAAATAATCCACCGGCGTAAGTGCTTCGACTTCCTCAAATCCCTCCGCTAAAAACACAACCGCTTTTTTCATAAAGCCTCCGTCATTTTTGTCGGCAGCCGTCAACGCCGCCGTTTGCCCATACTATCACTCAAAACGCACCGAATCAAATCCGCTCCTCCTCTAAAACGCGCGGAGCATCCGACCGAAAATTAGTCCGCACTTTGTTTGATTTTATTATATCTTTGTGTTATAAAAAACCTCGTATACTTGTTATCGATGGGGCGAATCTATTTATAAAATGCAAGTTTTTCCGCGTTGACCGTAAGCGGAAGAAGGAAAGCCTATCAAAACGGTTTATAGAACGAGGGGATGATGAAAAACAGCAGAGCATTGATTATAAAACGGCGGAATTTTATTTTACAGCAGTTACATGCGGAACATGCCGTCGCGGTGGAAGAGCTGGCGGAGGCCCTGCACGTGTCGCCGCTGACGGTTCGGCGGGATCTTGACGATCTTGCGGCGCGCGGGTTGATTGAACGTTTTTACGGCGGAGCCAAAAGCATTGACGGCGGCAGGTCGGAATCGGATGCGCCGCTTTTGGCCGTCGACGATCCGGAAAAAATAAAACATGCAATTGCAAAAAAAGCGGCTTCTTTCATAAAAGAAGGCGATACCGTTTTAATCAACAGCAGCACAACCGCATTCCACATGTTCAACGTGCTTACCAACATGAATATCACCATCATAACCAACAATGCGAATGCGCTCTACACGGTCGACGACGCGAAATTCGAACTGATTTTTATGGGCGGCAGCATCAACAGCTTTAAACATTCGATGGTCGGCGCGCTTGCAATCGGCGCGCTCAAAGAAATCCGGGCGAATAAATGTTTTGTCGGGGTCAGCGGCATCAGCGAAGACGGCATTTTAAGTACCGCGCTCTTTCAGGAGATGGCGGTCAATTCGAGCATCATAAAGCGCAGCAATGAAGCGGTTATTATCCTTGCCGACAGCGCAAAAATCGGCGTACGCCATAACTTCGACATCGGATCTCTTGCCGACGTGTCGCACGTGATAACCGACTCGCACATAACGAAGGCGCAGTTGGAAATACTCAAAAAATATAATGCGGAAATTATTATTGCCGATGCGGATCCGGCCTAACGGCATTCGGCGCGCACCCGCCGCATACGGAAAACAGGATTCGATTATGCACTTTAAAATGCGAAAAGAGAGAAAGCGCGCGTATTTTTTTGCGCTCTGCCTTTCTGCGCTCTTCTTTGCGTGTAAGACGCCGCCGGTTCTCCATCCCAAAATTCCGAGCGAACAAGAATTCGGCATTGAAGCTGCATGGCAAACGGTGCAGCCGGGCATTGAGGCCGCTCCCATCCGCGTGCCGTCCATTCCGCTCATACTCTATGCGGTCAAAATTGATTTGCAGCATCCTTCGCTTGCCGTTACCGTTTCCGAACGGGAGTTGTTCATCAAAAAGAACGGCGCCTACGACGGTACCTTAAAAGCCGAAACGGTTTTGCAGTTCGCAAAGCGGCACGATGCGGTTGTTGCGGTGAACGCTTCGTTTTTTCAATACAAGTCGATGCTGTTCGACATGCAGCGGCGGGTTTTGGGACTGCATATTGCAAACGGACAGCTGCTGAGCCCGCTCCACGAGCCGTTTGCCGCGCTTCTTTTTACGGAGGACAAGCGGGCGTTCATCGTCGACCGACAGCGCGCGGAAAATACTGCGGGCGCACTAAACGGCATCAGCGGCTTCCGGCAGATTCTGAAAGACGGACAGGTTTTACCGTCGGACATAAAAAATGCGGATAGCCGCACGGCAGTCGGCGTTGCGGATGACGGGAAAACGCTCATCATCCTGATGATCGAAGCGGAAAACACGGTGCGGAGTCAGGGATTGGATTACGAATCGGCCGCAGAGTATTTGAAGCGGCTCGGCGCGCGCGACGCCTTGCAGCTTGACGGCGGCGGCTCTTCGACGCTCATCATAAAGCGCGGCGGAAAACACCGCGTCGCCGTTCCGACCATCGCATTTTTGCCGCTGCGGAAAGTTGCGTCCTGTTTGGGATTTCGTATTAAAGACGAAAATCGGTAAACGCGGATGCGTGCGCGATACGTCCGCTTTAATCCGCCTGAAAAGCGCTCCGGCAGCACGGGATGCGGAACGTTCGGGCGGCAAAACCGCACCGGCAGGGGGCGCCGCGCTCCTCCTTCAGTTCGGCTCCTCCTTGCAATTATGCTGAAAACGAATATAATCGCTCGAAAAAATAGTGATTTTGAGACGGTTTCGGCCGATACCGTCTGATGCAAGCTGTTCTTTGTACAAAAATACTATAAAAAATGACAAGGGGGCCTGAAAACGGGCAAACGCCCCGCCCCGCAAATCATCTTACTGAAGGAGTTTAGAGATGGACAATTCAACCGCATCTTCCTGCGTGCTGGCTTTACATGCAAAAAACGGAAAAATATTGGAGCTCGAGCCGCCGCCGCCACGCATTTTAGTCTTCATGACCGCCATCTTAGTTGCGTGGCAAGTAATGCTCATGGCAGGAGCATTTATCTTCGGGCTGCTGCCGCAAGAAGCGTTCGTAAAAGTATTTTTCAGCGTTCCGGCCGCATTCGCATTCATCGTAACAATCGCGGCGGCCGTTTTGATTTACAAACACTTTATGGCGATTTTCGTCGACTTCAATAAGGGGCAAGAGGAATATTTTCACGCGCTGAAATCGATTAAAGTCATGCAGCTGGCGCTGATCGTCTTTCCGATCCTGTGTTCGATCGCATTTCCTTCCATAGTAGTTGCAATCCGCATACCGGAATATCACGGCACGTACACCATGACGGCCATTATGATGTTCGCAATCGGCAACTGCTTTCTCTTTTCGCTGCTGTTCTACATCTTTTTCATACAAGCGTTTGAGCCGTGGCTGCACGTTGTTCCGCTCCACGAGGATTTTCAGGGGATGCCGTTCAAGACGCGCTCCGTGCTGACGGCGTTTTTCAGTTTTACCGGAACCGCGCTGGTTGCGCTCGCGCCGCTGATCGACATTCCGGCGGAGGCCTCCGTCATCGATATTCTTAAAACGAAAACCGTTCCGCTTTTTTTCATCGGAACGTGCATCGGACTGACGGACTTGTACCTTCAGGCGCGCGGGTCTGCGTTCCGGCTGCAAAATCTTTTGGCTTTTACAGCGGAAATGGCGAAGGGCGATTACACAAAGGAGAAAAGTTTGATTCTCAGCCGCGACGAATACGGCGTTTTGACGGATTCGCTGAATAATTTTCAAAGTATTACAGCAAATCTCCTCAATAAGATTGTCATGGAATCCGCAAACCTCAACCGCATCGGAAAATCGCTCACCCACCACATGAATGATACGTCGCAAGCCATCACGCACATCATCTCGAACATCAACCGCGTGCAGCAGGAAGCCGTATCGCAAAGCGGCAGCGTCGCCGACACGGCCGCAACAACGGAAAAAATCATCGGCAAAATAAACCGGCTCAACGGCAATATCGAAACGCAGGCAGCAAGCGTCGTGCGGTCGTCGGCCTCCATCGAGCAAATGACTGCGCACATCAGTTCGGTAACGCAGATGCTTGAAGCGAACAACCAGTTGATGAAAGAAGTGTACAAGGAGACGGAAAACGGTACGAGCGGCGCCAAAACGGCAAACGGCATTATCCGGCAGATTGCAGAAAAATCCAGTTCTCTGCTTGAAGCAAGTCAGGTGATTCAGAATATTGCCGACCAAACGAATCTTCTTGCGATGAATGCGGCCATTGAAGCTGCGCACGCCGGAGAAACCGGCAAAGGATTTGCGGTCGTTGCGGATGAAATTCGGAAACTTGCCGAAGAGTCGAACACGCAGGGTAAGCAGATCGGCAAGGTTATCAAAGAATCGCTTGAAATCATCGAACGGATTACTGTTGCAGGCGAAAGCGCCGAACAAACGTTCTACCGCGTCTACGAATTGATTGATAAAGTTTCGGAAAAAGAAAGCATGATTTTGAGCGCGATGCACGAACAGGAAAATGCCAGCCGGGACGTGTTGCAGGCAATCAAAAATATCAATGCGATAACGGACGATGTTAAAAACAGCTCGCAGGAAATGTTTAGAGACGGCGGTTTGATTTCCGAAGAAATGCACAAGCTCGATGCGCTGACCCGCACTATTACCAACAGCATGAATGAGATGGCGTCCAAAGCGGGGCAGATCAGCGGCGCAGTACGGGAAGTTACTGAAATAACTCAAGAAAATAAAAAAAGCATCGAAAGTTTGTCGGCGGAAGTCGGGCGCTTTAAGATTTAATAAACCGATAGCATACAAAACGCCCCGCCCATCCTCCCGCCGAATGCAAGAGATTCGGGGAGCAACGGGCGGGGCGCTTTTTTTCCCCGCGGCCTGCAAAGACGGCGGCACTCCAGCCGGTGAGAGGATTCGACCGATGCGGGATTTTCGCCGGTGCGGGAGCCCGCCCATCACCCAGCAGCCCAAGAACTCCACTCGGCGCGCATTGCACGTGCGCTCTTCCGGTAAGCTGCACGCTCCTTGCCGTTCACATCATTTTCATTGTTCTTATTTTGCGAATCTTTTATACTCTGCCCTCAACGGTGTGCGGCGCATCATCGTCCGCTTGCATTGAAGGAGTGCGTATGAGTAAAGGCATGAAAACCGGATTGATTATTACCGGTGTTATTCTGCTGCTGGCGTTTTCGCTCTATAGCTGTGTTTCAGGATCGTATAATTCGTTTGTTTCGGCTGATGAGTCCGTTAAGGCCGCATGGAGTCAGGTAGAGAATGTGTATCAGCGGCGTTTAGACCTAATCCCGAATCTGGTTAGTACGGTGAAAGGGTATGCAAGTCATGAAGAAAAAGTGTTCACCGAAATCGCGGAAATGCGTTCGCGGGCGGGCGGAGTCGTACAAGTGTCCGACGAGGCGCTAAATAATCCTGAAACATTCGAAAAGTTCCAAAAAGCGCAAAGCGAGTTGGGCGGAGCGTTACAGCGGCTTCTTGCAATAACGGAAAATTATCCTGAGCTCAAGGCTAACGAGAACTTCCGCGATTTACAGAGTCAGCTGGAGGGAACTGAAAACAGGATCGCCGTAGAACGGAAACGCTTTAACGAAGCGGTGCAGCGCTATAATCTGCTGACGCGGAGATTTCCGCAGACAATACTCGCCAATATGTTCGGCTTTAGAGAAAAGCCGTATTTTAAGGCCGATGAGAAGGCATCGTCTGCTCCCCAGGTTGAATTCTGATCGGGAATTCAGGATAAAGCCATGAAACGAGAAAAACTAATGAAATTGCTTGGAATCGGATCCGAACAGCTTGACGCGATACGGACAGCCGTATCGGCAACCGAAAAGGAAACCTCCGGCGAGATTGCACTTGCGGCAGTGTATCAAAGCGATTCGTATGCTTTTGTGGAGCTGACCGCTGCTTTTTGTACGGCATTCGCAGCATTTTTTATATTATTTCTGTTTTCCAATCCTATCTGGGTATTCTTGGAGCATACTGTTTGGGTTCCGGCGCCGTCGCAGCTGACGGCGGTTATAGGCATCGGCACTGCGTTCACCGTACTCGTAACCTATTTTATTATGAATATTCCGGCCGTTGACAGGCTGATTATACCCGATGCGCTGAAAACCCGCCGCGTGTATGCCCGCGCATTACAGCATTTTGCGGAAAGCGGCGTGTACCGAACAGCCGAACATACCGGAATCCTCATTTTTATTTCCGTTCTGGAGCGGAAGGTATTCGTCATCGCCGATGCGGGTATCATCGAAAAAGTCCCGCAAACCGAATGGGAACGGGTATGCGGAATTGTAACCGGCGGGCTCAAGGCCGGAACAACGGCGGATGCTCTGATTTCCGCAATAAAAGAATGCGGGAGTATGCTGCACCGGCACTTCCCGATTACAGGCGATAACCCGAATGAACTGCCGGACGGTCTCGTCCTTTTAGAATCATAACAGAAGAGGAGTTCATAACAATGAAGCAGCAGTGCAGTAAACGATTTTTTTTAAGCATTCTCTTTGTCGGTATAAGCATGTTCTCCCCTGTCTTTGCCTTAATCGTTCCCCAGCTGCGAGGGCCTGTGAACGATAACGCCGGAGTATTATCTCCTACCGAAAAAGACGCCGTTGAAACGTTCCTTTTAAATATCGAACAATCGTCTCAACTGCAAATTGCGGTACTCATTATTCAGTCTCTTGAGGGAGAAGCGTTAGAGGATTACTCGATGCGCGTCGTAGAATCGTGGAAACTCGGTTCTAAAGCAAAGGATTCAGGGGCGCTGCTTTTTATATCGATCGATGACCGGAAAATACGGATTGAAACCGGTTACGGACTTGAGGCGTATCTGACGGACGCCGTCTGCGCTAAAATAATCCGCACCGTAATAGCGCCCGCATTTAGAAACCGCGGCTACGGCTCCGGGATATTGGAAGGCGTCAAAGCGATGGCCGGTTATGCGCTGAAAGATGAATCGCTTATGCACCATGCCGAACAAGCGGCGCCCGACCGCGATATGGGTCTACAGCTGTTTGTGATTATCTTGATTGTGATTTATGTTCTCTTTTCCCGCGCGTCGGGTCGCGGGCTGTGGTGGCTCCCGCTTTTATGGCTTACCTCCGGCAGCAGCGTGCATCGTAACGGTTCCCGCAGCCGCAGATATTCAAGCTTTTCCGGCCGGTCATCGGGATTCGGCGGCTTTTCAGGGGGAGGTTACTCAGGTGGAGGCGGCAGCTTTGGAGGCGGAGGCGCGTCAGGCGGATGGTAGCACGATACGCGCATCGGTACGAGCATTCGGCTTGTACGGTTTGCGCGGGCGAAATAAATGGCGCGGGGGTGCTGTCGGCTATCCCCTCCCCCCATCCGCAGGCTCGCACCTCCCCTCCCCCGTGCCCGAAGCTGGCGGCAGCAGCGGAAATCTGCTATACTCGCAGCGATCAAAAGAGTCGGCAGGGGCAGCGGAAAGACGCGTATGCCGTACCGCAAGCCCAACCGGCCGGCTTCATCTTATTTCCGATTTTGCATAAGGATTTTCTATGATACACACGTCAATTTCCGATATTACCGACGAGCAGCTGGAGAAAAATGTTTC
Source organism: uncultured Treponema sp. (assembly GCA_963543045.1). Classification (GTDB taxonomy): domain Bacteria; phylum Spirochaetota; class Spirochaetia; order Treponematales; family Treponemataceae; genus Treponema_D. The sequence goes on along the minus strand of CAUTZW010000005.1, from coordinate 3,160 downwards.
GGCGTACCGACGCCTTTTGCAGACGATATGGATTTTACGCGCGGAAGGCGGCTGTCCGTGGGATCGGGAGCAAACGCCGCTTTCGATGCGCCGTGATTTACATAGAAGAAACATTTGAAGCGGTCGATGCAATCACTGCAGACGATGCGCCCCATGCCCGCGAAGAGCTCGGCGATGTGCTTTTGAATGCGTCGATGATTGCCTACATGTATCAGCAGCGCGGCGATTTTTCGATTGCCGAATGCTTTCATGAACTCGTCGATAAATTGATTCGTCGGCACCCGCACGTCTTTCCGGAAAGCGAAGGGCAAACGGCGGTCGAGGCTCCCGTGCAGGATGCCGAAGCGGTGCTCACACAATGGGAGCGGATAAAACGGCATGTCGAAGGCAGGAAAGGCGGCGCTTCCGTTCTTGATGAAGTGCCTACGGGCTTTCCGCCCTTGCTCCGCGCGTACAAGATGCAGAAAAAGGCAGCCAAAAAGGGATTCGATTGGAAAGAGATTCAGCCCGTGTACGATAAAGTGGTAGAGGAATTGGCGGAAGTAAAGGCGGCAGCCGACGCGCGAGCGACCGGCAAGAGCGCACAAGCGTTTACCGTCGATGCCGATGCGGAACAAAATGCGGCGCAGCTGCACGTGGAAGAAGAAATCGGCGATTTGTTGTTTGCAGTCGTCAATTATGCGCGGCATCTAGGCGTCGATCCTGAATGCGCGCTCAATGCGGCAAATCATAAGTTTTACCGTCGCTTCGCGTTCGTTGAACAGGAAATGGAAAAATCCGGCACGCCGATGGACAGCAATCACCTTGCCGACGAAGACAATTTATGGAACGAAGCCAAACGGCGCGGCCTTTAGGCGGGCAGCCGCCGCATATGGAGCCGCCCTCAGAGCACACGGGCGTTTCCTGCGCCATTGTTCGGAAATTGCCCGCTTCATAATTTATTATTACGCAAAACATGAAGCAGACTACCGACTCCGCCTGCCGAATGAAAATCTATCGCATGTATGAGATGCGCTCTGTCGCCTCAAAAGGAAAAACCGCCGCCTCCGGAAGCACGACGGCGACAGCAGGCGCGGCCAAGCCGATGCAGCCCGCCATGACCGATTGAAAGAAACCGGAACACTCCATCGGCGACTCACGGACAGATAAAGATACCGTTAGCGCACAGCGGGCGGTGTGTATAAACATTAAAAGGAGGCGCAGGAAAGAGCCCAAACTGCTTCCGGCATCGGAGACGGATCCTGTTTAGATTCCGAAAGACGCAAGCGCCTTCGTACGCGCCATCCTTTTGCGCGGGCCTCCTTTCAAGATATCAAGCCGCTTGTCTCCTTCCGGTGCATCGTGGGATTGTCCGTCCGACGGCGAAAACTTAATAGCCGGCGCCCTAAGCATGTGCACTTGTAGAGTAAGTTCTCCTTTCGAGCGCTGACCGGCCTGTTTCCGGAGGATGGGGAACGCTCTCCGTGTGCAGGCGCCGCCGTTCCGCTATCCGCTCGGACGAACACGCTTTACCGCAACAATGGCTGCCTCAAAATGAGCGGAGCCGCCGGTTAAGTGCCCCTGCACCTATGCAAGCGAACAAGCAGTTTAAGTCAAGCGGGAGGACGGCCGCCGTTTCTGCAGTGCTGTCCGACGCCGTTCGTGGGAACCATTCGCGAAGTGCAGTGCGGGCAAAACGTACCTCCGCCGTTATCCGGATGTTGCTCTCTCGTAGTGTTTGAAAAAATCCCATTGCAATACGCCACTCTTGCGTACCGGTTCAGGCGGACGTAAATCATATGCCGATTTTCGTAGGATATTGGCAGGCTCTCCGTGTGCAGCCGTTATGATTAGTGCATCGAGCGGTTGCACCTACCGGCATTCCTGTACCGCCGTCCGGCGCCGCTTGGAGGAATCTCTTGCGAAATGCGGTGCGGGCAAAACGACTTCGCCGTTATCCGGCTGTTGCGCTCTTCTACGAGCGGCTACCCTAGCGACATTCCCATACTGCCGTTCAGTGCCGTTCGTGGGAACCATTCGCGAAATGCTATGCGGGCAAACTACCGCCGCACTTATCCGGATGTTGTGCTCTTGCACTGTTTGAAAAATCTGTGGTAATACGACGTTCTTGCGTACCGGCTCAGGCGGACGTAAGTCATATGCCGATTTTCGTAGGATGTAGGTAGGCTCTCCGTGTGCGCACTGATGATTATAGCATCAAGCGATTGCCCCGCCGCCGTTCCGCTATCCGCTCGGACGAACGCGCTTTACTGCAACGCCTCCTCAAAATTACCGGATCCGCCGCTTAAGTTCGCCTACACATATGCAAGCGAACAGGCGGTTTAAGTCAAGCGGGAGGACGGCCGCCGTCGCGATGCAGCGGCGCAAAGCGTTCCGCCTGAGAGCCGGTGTATCACGGGCGAGGCGCGCTATTCATACAAAAAGCACGCGACTTTATGCCCTGCGCTCTGTTCTTTGAGTTCGGGGATATTGCACTTGCAGTGATCCTTGCGTTTTGGGCAGCGGTCGTAGAAGTAGCAGCCGATGTGTTCTTCGGCAGGGGACGGCACATCGCCTGAAAGAATGATGCGCTGCCGTTTGCGTTCGATTTCCGGATCGGGAATCGGGGCGGCGGAAAGCAGCGCTTCCGTGTACGGATGGAGCGGTTTTGCGTAAAGCTCGTCCGAATCGGCAATTTCAACGATTACGCCGAGGTACATAACGGCAACCCGCGTAGAAATATATTGAATGACCGCAAGGTCATGCGCGATAAACACGTACGTTAAACCGAATTCATCCTGCAAATCCTTAAAAAGATTCAAAATCTGCGCTTGAATGGACACGTCGAGCGCGCTGACTGGCTCATCGGCAAGAATCAGCTCCGGTTTAAGCGCAAGCGCGCGGGCAATTCCGATGCGCTGACGTTGCCCGCCGGAAAACTCATGCGGGTAGCGGTTCCGAAAAAAGCGGGAAAGCCCGACCTTTTCCATGAGAACTGCAACCCGATCGGCAATTTCTTTTTTCGTGTACGAAAGAATGCCGCGATGCGTAAGAATCTTCATCGGCTCGGCAATGATGTTTCCGGCTGTCATGCGCGGATTGAGCGATGCATACGGATCCTGAAAGACCATCTGCATATCTTTGCGAGCGCGCATTAAAGTCTGCTTTGAACATCCGACAA
>CAUTZW010000004.1:0-58515 GCA_963543045.1 uncultured Treponema sp. | reverse complement strand
CGAAGAAATGCTCACCGGCGGCAAAGGCGTCGCCCAAGAAATGCAAAAACTCGACTGCTTGACGGCGGAAATCAAGGATTCGATGAATGAAATGTCGGCCGGTGTGCAGCAGATTAACAATGCCGTGCAGGAGGTAAATGATTTGGCGCGGAAAAATAAAGACAGCATCGAGGGACTGGCCGGGGAGGTACGGAAGTTTAAGGTATAGGGCAGGCGGGAAAAAGGCACGTACATGATATGAGGTTCGGCCGCCTACCTCCAGTTTCGCTCGCGCGAAACTGGCTAGTGAGTTGTGGATGTCGAAGAGTGAGAAAACAAGCCATCTAGCCTGTTTTTGCCCATTGGCAAAAACAGGAAGCGGACGGTCGACCGATTTAAGTCTGTAGAATACAGTTTCCCCGTCCGCCCGGGCTCGACCAGCAACGAGTTTGCCTCCGGCAAACTCGGGCAGGCTGCTTGGCCGGTATTTCTTTCACGATAAATAACAGCAGCCTGCTACCACTCTTCCCCGCCCCGCTTAGGGGAGTACCCCTAGCCCCCCCCTGTGAGTTGCGTTTTCCAGCGGTGTTTTTTAACACGCGTAGGTGGAGGCGGACGGCAGACCAAATTAAGTCTGTAAAATACAATTTCCCCGTCCGCCCCCAAACCTGGCATTTTTTATTTCGATATGGCATAATGCCGGGTATGGCTGAACTATTAGCTCCTGCGGGAAACATTGAATCGCTTGATGCGGCGCTCGGCGAGGGCGCGGATGCGGTTTATTTGGGCTTAAAAAGCTTTAATGCGCGGATGCGGACAACCAACTTTGCGTGGAATCAGTTTGAAGCGGCGGTAAGCGCCGTGCATCGGCAAAAGAAAAAGATTTATGTAGCGCTCAACACCGTTTGCGAAGAGCGGGAAACCGAACGGCTCTACCGGCTTTTGTCATACCTCAACCGGATCAAACCGGATGCGCTCATCGTACAGGACTTTGCAGTTATACGGATGTGTCAGGAGTTTTTTCCCGATCTGGAGCTCCATGCATCAACGCAGATGAACGTTGCAAGCGCACAGGCAGCAAATCTTTTGTTAAAGGAAGGACTTTCACGAGCCGTCCTTGCGCGGGAATTGGGTTTCGATGAAATTCGGGAAATAAAAGCGGCGACCGCCTTGCAGCTTGAAGTGTTTGTGCACGGAGCGCTCTGCGTCAGCGAATCGGGGCTCTGCCTCTTTTCAAGCTATTTGGGCGGAAAGTCAGCCAACCGGGGCATGTGCACGCAGGCGTGCCGGCGCTTTTACACGGCCGAATACCCGGAAGGCGACAGGCAAGGCTACTATTTTTCTCCGTGCGACCTTCAGCTCATCGATCATATTCCCGACTTGATGCAAGCCGGTATCGACTCATTCAAAATCGAAGGGCGCATGAAGAGCGCCGAATATGTCGGAAGCGTGGTTGCCGCCTACCGGTACGTTATGGATCACTGGCAGGAGGACAAAAAAGGGGCGCTGGCAGCGGGCAAACGGATGCTCGCCGCAGACTTTGCCAGAACGAAGACGGATTACTGGTACGGCTTTAAGGATTTTCCCGAAGGCGTTGAAAAAGCGGGCGAAAAGATTCTCAATCCGGATCAAGCCGGAGGAACCGGAATCTATCTTGGAAAAATCAGCGCGATTAAAAATGCGCCGGAGGACATGCGGGAAAAAGATGCGGACGAAACGCACGGTGCGCGCCCTAACCCGCACTTCCTGCATCTTGCCTGCTTGTCCGGCGGCACGTACACGCCCGAAGCGGGGGACTCGGTGCGCATTCATCGAAAAGACGACACGGGGCGCGAAAGCCACAAGGTGCGCGTCGTAGAAATCGACGGCAAAGGCAAACAGTGGATCGACATCCCCGACGCGTTCGGCATCGGCGACAGCGTGTACCTCTTGCAGATTAAATCACAGTCAAAACGCTATCCGCACGTACTGCCCCATGATCTAACTCCCTTCCGCCGCCAGCCGCTCGATGAAACGCTGCCCTACCTCGACTTAACGCCCGTCAAAAAAGACGAGCTGCGCTTTCTTCCGGAAGGCTTATACGTGCAAGTCTCTTCCATAGCCGATGCGTTTTCGGCGCAAGCCTTGCATCCGGTGCGCTTTATCATCGAATACAACGCGCACACAAAGCGCTCGCTTTCCGGCGGCGCTCACCTTCCCTTTTCAAAGAAGACGCTTTTTGTTTCGCTCGATCCGTACTGCGCCCATGCCGAAGCGATGCCCCTTGAAGCGGAATTATCCGCGCTCGTTCAGGCCGGAATTACGGCGTTTATCGTCAACAACATTGCGCACATCCGCCTCCTGAGACAGCTTGAAGACAAAACGGGACATAAAATAACGCTGATTGCCGGGCCCTACCTGTATACGTTTAACCGCTGGGCGGTTTCGTGGCTTGAAAATCAGGATATCGGCGCATTTATCATGCCGTTTGAAAATTCGAAGAAAAACCTTGAAGCGACCTTCGATCCAGCATTCCGCCAGCGCGTTATCGTGCCGGTTTTCGCCTACCCTTCCCTCTTCCGCATCCGCTTTAAGCTGCCGGACGGCTACGGTTTTGCCCGTATGTCCGACAAAGAAGCCGAATCATTTAAAGTCGTTTCTTCCGATGACGGTTCGTTCGTTCTGCCGGAAAATCCGTTTTCGATTTTGGATAAAACGGAGCCGCTGTCGCAGGCAGGCTTTAAGCGTTTTCTCATCGATTTTTCAAAAATCAAACCGTCGAAGGGACAGCTCAAGTCGGTAAACGCCTCGCTCATAAAGCAGCAGCCGCTTCCCGCCGTTTCCCGCTTTAATTGGAAAGAGGGCTTTTATTCCCCGAAACAAATGGAAGAAATAAAAGCGCGTAACGACGCCACCGCCTCCCGTCCCGAACGGACAAACGCGCCGCGCATAACGGCCGCCCCCAAAAAGCGGCGGAAAAAATGAGCGCGTCCGCCGCACCGGATACCCGCCGTTCAGTGCCGCGCTCAAAGCCCGCAGGCAAAGCGATGCGACACCGCACCGCCGCTGCCGGAGCTTTAAGCGGCAGGCGGAAAAAACGGCAATCTTTACGGAAGGCTTTGCCACTCACTTAACATATAGAAAAAAATCATTTATACTGCTTGCAAAAATCGGAAGCGAAAAGAGTACAAACGCATAATTTTTAGGAGCAATAATTATGGCAAACAAAATAACAATCATCGGCGCCGGTCAAGTTGGCTCTACGATTGCATTTGCATTAACGGTAAAGGAGCTGGCATCGGAAATCGTCTTAATCGACATTAAAAAAGACAAAGCGATGGGAGAAGCGATGGATATTCGGCAGGGAACGCCGTTTGTCGGGCCGGTAAGTGTTCATGAAGGAGATTATGCGGACGCAAAGGATTCTGACATTATCATACTTTCCTCAGGCGTTGCGCGGAAACCCGGCCAGTCCCGGCTTGATCTGACGCAGACGAACGTCAACATTACAAAATCGATTATTCCGGAAATTACCCGCATTGCGCCGAACGCCTTGTACGTCATTGTTGCAAATCCGGTTGATATTTTAACCTATCAATTTATAAAAACGGCAGGAATTCCGGTAGAACGCATCTTCGGAACGGGAACGATGCTTGATACAGCCCGCTTCCGAGCGCGGATTGCCGAAACTTACCGCGTCGCGCAGGAAAATGTACACGGCTACGTCTTTGGCGAACACGGGGATTCTTCATTTGTGCCGTGGTCGCTTGCGAATATCGCATCGATTCCGGTCGATAAATACGCATCCGCATTCGTCTCTAAAAAACTTCCGCCTTTTGATCACGACGACGTAGAAGATTACATCCGAAAATCAGGCGGCGTCATCATCAAAGCGAAAGAATGCACAAACTACGCAATCGCCATTACCACTGCAAAACTTTGCGAAGCGTTAAGCTATAAAACTAATTCCGTATTAACGGTAAGTTCAATGCTCAACGGCGAATACGGCATCACGGATGTCTGTTTGAGCATACCGACTGTTATCGGAAGCAACGGCGTGTCGGGGCACGTTACCGTCCCGCTGACCGATGACGAAGTTGCCTCCCTCAGACGCAGCGCCGACTGCCTCAAAGACGTTTTGAAGCAGATTCAGTTCTAACGATTGACTGCATAAAAACCTGCGTTGGCCTCCGGCATTCGGAGTACCCATCGCCGCTTTATACATAAGGGCATCTCGAAAAACTCGCTTTTTGCGATTTTTTTTCGAGATTGCGACGAGTTGAAACTCGCTGGATTATCGCGAGTTACAACATCGCATTTTCAAAGTTACCTCTAAAAACTGAAGTTTTTAGAGGTTCCCATAAAAAATTGCAACGGAACCGGCGGAATATTTTAGGAGCATTTTCCGTCGGCCTTTTCTTAATTGAAATTCATGTAAGGAGATTTGCATTATGGAGAATTTCAGAATTGAACATGATTCCATGGGCGAAGTCAAAGTTCCGGCCGACCGGTATTGGGCGGCGCAGACGGAACGGAGCCGCGGAAATTTTAAAATTGGCGTTGGACTTGAAACGATGCCGCGTGAAATCACAAAAGCGTTCGGCTTCCTTAAAAAAGCGGCAGCCCGCGCAAACCATGCGCTCAAGCCTGAAAAAATGACTGCCGAAAAGCGCACTGCCATCGAAAAGGCCTGCGACGAGGTAATAGCCGGCGACCTAAACGATCATTTTCCGCTTGTCGTCTGGCAGACGGGCAGCGGTACGCAGTCAAATATGAATGCGAACGAGGTTATCGCTAACAGGGGCAACGAAATTGCCGGCGCAAAAATTTTACATCCGAACGACGACATCAACATGAGCCAGTCCAGCAACGACACCTTCCCGACCGCGCTGCACATTGCGGCGGTTATGGAACTGGAAGACCGGCTGCTTCCGGCGATTGACGTGCTGACGGACACCTTCAAAAAACTTGAGCGCGAAAACGAAGGCATCGTCAAAAGCGGCCGCACCCACTTACAGGATGCAGTTCCCATTCAATTCAGCCAAGAAATTTCGGGCTGGCGGACAAGCCTTGAGCGCGACAAGGAGATGCTGGTCTCTTCCCTCCCGTATTTAAAGCAGCTTGCGCTCGGCGGAACGGCGGTCGGCACGGGATTAAATGCGCCAGAAGGCTTTGATGTAAAGGTTGCCGAAGAGGTTTCCGCGCTGACGGGAAAGCAGTTTGCTACTGCGCCGAATAAATTTCACGCGCTTACCAGTAAGGATGAAATCGTTTTTGCGCACGGGGCGGTGAAGGCGCTTGCCTGCGATATGATGAAAATTGCAAACGACGTGCGCTGGCTTGCCTCCGGGCCGCGCGATGGGCTTGGCGAAATCCGTATTCCTGAAAACGAACCGGGCTCATCGATCATGCCGGGCAAGGTGAATCCAACGCAGTGCGAAGCGGTTACGATGGTCGCCGTGCAGGTTATGGGAAACGACGCGGCCGTATCGTTCGCCGCAAGTCAGGGGAACTTTGAGCTGAACGTCTTTATGCCGGTGGTTGCGTATAATTTTATCCAGTCGGTCAGGCTTTTGGCCGAATCGATGATTTCATTCAACGACCACTGCGCCGTCGGCATTACGGCCGACAAAGAAAAGATGCATTTTAATCTGTACAATTCGCTGATGCTTGTAACGGCGCTCAATCCGTATATCGGTTACGAAAACGCCGCAAAGACTGCGCACAAAGCGTTCGACGAAAATATTTCTCTCAAAGAGGCGTGCGTTGCGCTCGGATTCCTGACAGCGGAAAAGTTCGATGAAGTATTCCGCCCGGAGGAAATGGCGGGAGTCAAAAAATGAGCGGCGAGGCATACGCGTACTTTCCGGGCTGTACGCTCAAAAACAAAGCTCTGGAATTGGACAGCTACGCCCGTTCGTCGGCGGAGGCGCTCGGTTTTTCCATTGATGAAATAGACGAATGGCAATGCTGCGGAGGAACCTATCCGCTTGCAAAAGACGAAATTGCAACAAAATTGTCTTCCATCCGTGCGCTCTCCGACGCTCATGCGGCCGGACGGGATTTAGTTACGCTCTGCTCCGCCTGCTATAATGTTATCAAGCAAGTAAATAACGACATCCGCACCGACGAATCGTTTGCGGCGAAAGTAAACGCCTACCTTGCTCCTGACGGCATTTCCTATCACGGAGAGGCGGAAGTCGTACACTTTCTTGAAGTGCTCCGCGATAAAATCGGCTGGGCGAACGTTAAAGCTGCGGTAAAACATCCGTTTTTCGGCAAAAAAATCGGCGCCTATTACGGCTGCCTCCTCCTCCGGCCGGCAAATGCGCTGCAATTCGACGATCCGGAAAATCCGCAAATTCTTGAAGATTTTATTAAAGCAATCGGGGGCACGCCGGTCATCTATTCGCTTCGGAACGAATGCTGCGGCGCCTATGCGGTTTTTGAAGATAAGGAAATTCCCAAAAAGCGGGCGAAGGCGATACTAACAAACGCCAAAGAGCTGAAGGCGGACGTTTTAGTTACGAGCTGTCCGTTGTGCCGGTACAATCTCATTAAAAACCAAGGGGCAAGCGGCATCGAAACAGTGTATTTTACGGAGCTTTTAGCCGAAGCGCTGGGCGTCAAGGAAACGCTCAAGGAGGCGGCGAATGCTTAAAAGCGAAATCGAACAAATAAAAGAAGAAATCATACTGATTAGCGGAGTGAATCCGAAAAAATGTATGGTGTGCGGAAAATGCTCCGGCACCTGCCCCAACTACGACGAAATGGAATACCACCCGCATCAATTTGTGCAGATGGCGGAAACCGGCGCGGTTGAGCAAATGCTCGCATCAAAATCCGTGTATAAATGCTTATCCTGTTTCGCGTGCCTTGAGCGCTGTCCGCGCCAAGTGGAGCCGGCAAAGATTATCGAAGCGGTCCGTATGGTACTTGAACGCAGTCGCGGCCCGCACCATCTTGAAGCGGATGCCGTTCCTTCCTTTCTTGACGACGATATGCCGCAGCAGGCGATTGTCAGCGCGTTCAGAAAATACCGCAAATAAGGAGTCAGCATGGAAAGAATTGGTGTTTTTGTATGCCATTGCGGCACGAACATAGCCGGCACTGTTGACGTCAAACAAGTTGCTGAAGAACTCGGCAAGGTAAGCGGTGTCGCCTATTCGACGGATTACACGTATATGTGTTCGTCCGCCGGGCAAAAAATGATTGAAGACCGCATCAAGGAGGACAAATTAACCGGCGTTGTGCTGTGTTCGTGTTCTCCGCGTATGCACGAAAAAACATTCCGCGGCTGTGCGGAGCGGGCGGGGCTTAATCCGTTTAAGGTAGAAGTTGCAAACATCCGCGAGCAAACGTCGTGGGTTACGAAAGATACCGCGATTGCGACCGAAAAGGCGATTGCGCTTGGAAAGGCGGCGATTGCAAAGGCCATCCTCGATACGCCGCTTATCGAAGGCGAAACGCCGATGACCAAGCGGGCGCTTGTAATCGGCGGCGGCATTGCCGGTATCACAGCGGCGCTCGACATTGCGGATGCGGGCTTTCCCGTTGATATTGTCGAAAAAAATCCGACAATCGGCGGCAAGATGGCGCAGCTTGATAAAACATTCCCGACGCTCGACTGCGCATCCTGCATCGTAACGCCGCGCATGACGGAAGTTTCTCAAAATCCGAACATCAGAATCCTTTCGTTTAGCGAAGTTGTCGATGTCAAAGGCTATGTAGGAAACTTTTCCGCCAAAATAAAACGCAAAGCGCGCTTTGTCGATGAAACGAAGTGTACGGGCTGCGGCCTCTGCGTCGAAAAATGCCCGATGAAAAAGGTTCCGAATGATTTTAATTTGAACCTGAACTCAAAACCTGCCATCTTCATTCCGTTTGCGCAGGCCGTTCCGAAAATCGCCACCATCGATCCGGCATACTGCCTCCACATCAAGGCGATGGAAAAAGGGCGCGATAACGTGTGCGGTATGTGCGAAAAGGTATGCGGCGTCGGCGCCATCGACTACCATTCAAAAGAAGTAGAAATAGAAGAAAAATACGGCGCCATTGTGGTTGCAACCGGCTACAATCCGATCGACTTAAAGAAATTCGATGAATTCGCTTACTCGCAGAGTAAAGATGTCGTTTCCTCGCTTGAGTTTGAACGCTTGTGCAATGCGGCAGGCCCGACAAACGGCGTACTGTTACGCCCGTCCGACGGCAAACACCCAAAGACAATCGTATTCGTTCAGTGCGTGGGCAGCCGCTGCTCGGCGGATTCGGCAAAAGGCCACGAATACTGCTCAAAGGTCTGCTGTATGTACACGGCAAAACACGCAATCTTAACGCGCGATCACTATCCCGACACGGAATGCTACGTCTTCTACATCGACGTGCGCACGCCGGGGAAGAACTTTGACGAGTTTTACCGCCGCGCCGTTGAACAATACGGCGTGCACTACATCAAGGGCATGGTCGGGAAAGTCGTTCCGCAATCGGATGGCTCGCTTGACGTGCAAGGCTCCGACTTGATCTTGAACCGACAAGTGCACATCAAGGCGGACATGGTCGTGCTTGCCGCATCAATCGAGGCGGACAAATCGGCGCGGCCGCTTGCAACCATCCTGACTACCTCGATGGACAATAACGACTTCTTTCTTGAAGCGCACGCAAAACTCCGTCCGGTAGAAAGTCCGACGGCCGGTATTTTCCTTGCCGGCTGCTGCCAAGGGCCGAAAGACATTCCCGAAACGGTTGCGCAATCATCGGGAGCTGCGGCAAAGGCCATCTGCCTTTTGGTAAAAGACAAGCTGAAAAACGATCCGTGCACGGCGCATCCTGATGAAAATATGTGCAATGGTTGCAGTCAGTGCGAACTGGTCTGCCCATACGGCGCAATCACGTATGCCGACAAGGATTTCCGCGGGCCGAACAGAACAACCGTTACGCGGCGCATCTCTCAGGTAAACGCTGCAATGTGCCACGGCTGCGGCGCCTGTACGGTCGCCTGCCCATCCGGCGCGATGGACTTGCACGGATTTAGCAACAAACAAATTCTGGCGGAGGTTGATGCAATATGTCTGTAGAAAACACAAATCCGAACTGGACGCCAAAAGTCGTCGCGTTCTGCTGCAACTGGTGCTCTTATGCCGGAGCCGACCTTGCCGGCAACAACCGCCTCGAATATCCTGCAAACGTAAAAATTATCAGGATTCCATGTTCGTGCCGCCTCAATCCGCTCTTTATCTTACGCGCGTTCCAGCGCGGCGCGGACGGCGTTATTTTGTGCGGCTGCCATCCGGGCGACTGCCACTATTCGACGGGAAACTATTTTGCCCGACGGCGCATGACGCTGTTGTTTTCAATGCTTTCCTATCTTGGACTGGAGAAGGAACGCACGAGGGTTGAATGGTGTTCCGCCGCGGAAGGCGTTAAATTTGCGGGAATCATCAATGATTTTGTACAGAAAATCGCAGCGCTCGGCGAAAACAGACGGCTGGAGGACTTACGATGCAAGACGACAAACTGACTTCTCAGCTCATTGAACGCGCCGCCGCATTGCTTGCCGACGGTTCCGTGCAGCATATTGTCGGCTGGCGTAAGGGCTTATTCGACAACGACGTTACGCCCGGCACATTTGACACTGCCGATGATCTGAAGAACAATTTTATTTACAACGAATGGTGCGGCGCAAACCTCTCCAAGTACTTGGTGAAGCTCACCCGCGCCATCGAAGTCAAAAAAAGCACCGCGCGGACAGCAAACGCAATGGCGAAGCAGAAAAATCCCGATGCGCCAGAGGTGAGCGTTCCGGCGGAAAAGCTGTTGGTTTTCCTCAAGCCTTGCGACACCTATAGTTTTACGGAGCTTTTGAAGGAACACCGCATTACGCGCGACGACGTATACGTCATCGGCATTCCGTGCGACGGTATGAAGGATCCCGACACGGACGACATTGCTGAACGCTGCGCCGTCTGCAAAAGCAAAAAGCACACGAGCTACGATGAACTTATCGGCGAGGAAGGAGACCTTATCGCCTCTAACCGGTACGACGAAGTAGCCAAACTTGAAGCGATGACGGAAGAAGAACGCTTCCGCTTTTGGCAGGAAGAACTTTCGCGCTGTATCCGTTGCAATGCCTGCCGGGATATTTGCCCTGCGTGCACCTGCGAAAAATGCGTGTTCGACAACAACGGCCTTTTTACGTCGCAGAAAGTTGCGGCGAACGACTTTGAGGAAAGTCTCTACCATATAATACGCGCGTGGCACGTTGCCGGACGCTGCACGGATTGCGGCGAATGCTCGCGGGTGTGTCCGCAAAGTATTCCGCTCCACCTGCTCAACCGCAAATTCACCAAAGATATCGATGAACTGTACGGTCCGTACATTGCCGGCAGCGATATGGAAACAAAACCGCCGATGCTGACATTCTTGACGGATGATTCAGAGCCGGACATTGTTTATACGCGCGAAGGAGGGAACCGCTGATGCTTTCAATTCCTGTAGAAAAGATTGACGCGCTGTTTGAAGCGTTGAGCGCAAGCGGCCCGCTGTACATTCCCGCAGATGACAAGGGCAAGGTGAATTTTAAACGCTGGCAGAAGGGCATGAAGATGAGCGGCGCGCTCCGGACGCTCCGTTCCGCAAAGGATTTTTTCCTTCCAAAAATCGAACGGCTGGTCAATATGAAAATGAACGGCCAGAAAGTAACGGTGGAAGACCCGCGTAAAGAGCTTGAAGACTTTGTTGTATTCGGCGTTCGCGCTTGCGATGCGGCAAGTTTTTCGCTCGTCGATAAGGTGTACCTGCATATGCCGCCGCTTGATACGTATTACAAAAACCGCCGCGATCACGGAACGGTGGTAACGCTTGCGTGTACGGAACCGGCGCGGACGTGCTTTTGCAAGGCATACGGCATTGATGCGGCAGAGCCTTCCGGCGATGTGTCGGCGTGGATTGCGGACGGAAAGTATTTTTTCAAACCGAACACCGAAAAAGGAGAGCGCTTTATTGAACGGACTGCTTCCCTTTTGACTGAAAGCGCAGAAGACACAGTTGAAGCGCAGAAAACTGAAATCCGGGATAAAATCGACCGGCTGCCGTTCGCTCATATCGACCTTTCAAAATGGGCCGGTAAGGATATGCTGAAAATATTTAATTCCAAGATTTGGGAACCGGTTTCGGAAGCCTGTCTTGGCTGCGGCACGTGCACCTATGTGTGCCCGACGTGTATGTGTTTTGATGTCCGCGATTTTGACAGCGGCAACGGAGTTACGCAATTTCGCTGCTGGGATTCGTGTATGCACACGGACTTTACGCAGATGGCGGCGGAAAACCCTCGCCACACGCAAAAAGAACGCTCCCGTCAGCGCTTTATGCACAAACTCATCTATTATCCGATGGCGCACGATGACGCATACCTGTGCGTCGGCTGCGGACGCTGCCTTGAAAGCTGTCCGATCAACATGAACATCGTAAAGGTGATCAAGATGTATAACGAACAGCCGGAAGAGGTATACGAAGGAGGCGCCAAATGATTGCAGAAGAGTCATTTATCCCGTATGTCGGAAAAATAATCGACATACGCAAAGAAACGTCCGACGTTAAATCGTTCCGGGTCGTGGGGCTTGACGGCAAAAAGCTCTTCCACCACATACCGGGGCAGTGCGCGATGCTCATTGTGCCGGGCGTTGGAGAATCGATGATTTCGATAACATCCTCGCCGACGGTGGAAGAATATCAGGAGTTTTCGATTAAACGCTGCGGCTGCGTAACCACGTGGCTGCACAACGCGGAGCCGGGGCAGGAAATTGCCGTGCGCGGCCCGATCGGAAACGGTTTTCCCGTCGATACTGTGTTTAAAGGAAAGGATATTCTGGTTATCGCCGGCGGAATCGGCGTCGCTCCCGTTCACTGCGTTGTCGATTATATGCTTGCCAACCGGAGCGACTACGGAAAGATTCAAGTCATTTACGGCGCGCGCTCGAAGCAGGATCTCGTAAAACTTGAGCAGATTCAAACCGAATGGATGAACGCGCCCAATACGGAGATCAACTTGACCATCGACCGGGCGGAAGACGGCTGGGATGGGCACGTCGGCTTTGTGCCGCCGTATGTAACGGAGTTAAATCCCGACACCAGCATGACCGTTATCATGTGCGGCCCGCCGATTCTGATTCATATGTCGCTCGACAATCTGAAAAAACTCGGATTCAAGGACACGCAGATTTTTACGACGATGGAAATGCGGATGAAATGCGGAATCGGAAAATGCGGACGCTGCAACATTGGCGACCAGTTTGTTTGCAAGGACGGACCGGTTTTCAGTTTTGACCAGTTGGGCGCGTTGCCGCCGGAATATTAAAAGATCGGACGGCGCGGGGCTTTTGGCGGAGCGCGATTTTTAATCGGGGACGGAAGGAGCGGACAAGGAGCGCGTTTCCTTCCGGCGCTGAAATGCGGACGGCCTTCGATTCAGGCAAAGCGCGCATTTTTTATGATTAAACCTGTTCTGAAGCGTCCGTTTTGGGACAGGTCAGCTTGAAATGCAATAGGAGAACTAATATGAATGACGCTAAAATGGCGACGATATATCTTTTCGGAAAAAAATACGAAGTGCCGGCGGAGTTGACGGTAATGACCGCAATGGAATACGCCGGCTACCAACTCAAGCGCGGCTGCGGGTGCAGAAACGGTTTTTGCGGCGCCTGCGCAACCATCTACCGCATCAAGGGGAAGAACCAGCTGCAAACTTGTCTTGCCTGTCAAAAAAAGGTGGAAGACAATATGTTCATCGCCATGCTGCCGTTTTTCCCGCTCGTCAAGCAGGTGTACGACATTACCGCAATGAAGCCGGAACAATCCGTGATGATGCAGCTTTATCCTGAGATTTACGCATGCGTCGGCTGCAACGCTTGTTCGCGCGCTTGCCCGCAGGAACTCAAAACGATGCAGTACATCGCGTATGCGCAGCGCGGCGACTATCTCAAATGCGCGGAGCTTTCGTTCGACTGCGTGATGTGCGGCATCTGCTCGTCGCGCTGCCCGGCCGGAATTAGCCATCCGCAAGTCGCAGAGCTTGCCCGCAGGCTCAACGGCAAATACTTGCAGCCTGAATCGCAGCATCTGGTTGACCGCGTCAATGAAATTGCAAGCGGCCAATGCGAGCAGATGATTCAAAATCTGATGAAAAAACCGCTTTCGGAAATAAAAGAACTTTACAACACCCGCGAGATTGAAAAATAACGCGCACGGGCAAAGCAGCAGGAGAAAATTATGTACGGAAATGAATTAGATGAACTTGCAAAGATGGTTGCCGCGCGGCGCGAAGAAAATCTGAAATTTGAGCATGCGCGTCTGACGGCGGAAGAAAAGGACGTTTTGCTCAAAGAATACCATCCCGACCGGATTACGTCGCAGTTTACGGAATTAAAAATCGGCGTGAACAAGGGAGAAAAGGCTCCGCTTGAGCTTGCGGCGATGCTTGAAGCGCGGCCGCGCATCGCGCCAGAGCGCATCGATCTTGCCCGCTCCGATTATGAGGCGGACGTTTTAGTTATCGGCGGCGGCGGCGCGGGAACGGCGGCGGCAATCGAAGCAAGCGCTGCTGGCGCGCGCGTCCTTTTGGTTACTAAGCTCCGCGTTGGGGATGCCAATACGATGATGGCCGAGGGGGGCATTCAAGCGGCGGACAAACCGAACGATTCTCCGGCGCAGCATTATCTTGATGCGTTCGGCGGCGGGCATTTCGACGGCAAAAGCGAGCTGGTCTACACGCTGGTTACCAAAGCGCCTGAAACGATTAAATGGCTCAACGACCTCGGCGTCGAATTCGACAAAGAAGCAGATGGCACGATGGTTACCACGCACGGCGGCGGCACGAGCCGGAAGCGTATGCACGCTTGCAAAGATTATTCGGGCGCAGAAATTATGCGCACGTTGCGCGACGAAGTTTTCAATCGTCCCGACAAAATTACCGTCGTCGATTTTACCGCTGCCATAGAAATCATCAAGGATGAAGCCGGTAACGCCGCCGGAGCCGTCCTCATGAACGTGGAAACGAACGAAATTAAAATTGCGCGTTCAAAGCTCGTCATTATCGCAACCGGCGGCGCGGGGCGTATGCACTATCAGGGCTTTCCGACATCCAATCACTACGGAGCGACGGCGGACGGCCTTGTCATGGCCTACCGCGCAGGGGCAAAACTCCTTTATCAAGATTCCTTGCAGTATCACCCGACGGGAGCTGCCTATCCGTCGCAGATTCTCGGAAAGCTCGTAACGGAAAAGGTGCGCTCGCTCGGCGCAAAGCTCATCAATAACAAGGGCGACGTGTACATCCATCCGCTTGAAACGCGCGACGTCAACGCATCCGGTATCATCCGCGAATGCAAAAACGGGCGGGGAATCGATACGGGCATCGGAGGAGCTGCGGTGTGGCTCGACACGCCGATGATCGAAATCATCCACGGCGAAGGGACGATTTTGAAGCGGATTCCTGCCATGTACAATATGTTCATCAAATATGGAATCGACATTAGAAAGGAGCCTATTTTGGTGTACCCGACGCTCCACTACCAAAACGGCGGCGTTGAAATCGACAAAGACTGTCTGACCAATGTGCCGAACCTGCTGGTGGCGGGAGAAGCGTCCGGCGGCGTACACGGCACAAACCGCCTGATGGGAAACTCGCTGCTCGATGTTGTGCTGTTCGGCCGCCAAGCGGGGCAGACTGCCGGCAGAATGTATCGGAACATCAAGCAGCCGGAAACGCTCTGCCTTAAACACGTGGAAGACTTTGAAAAAGAACGCGCGGCTGCCGGTATTTCCGGCGATGCCGTTTCTCCGATGGTTTTACCGCATTACACGTGGGGCAATCCGGAATTTGAAAAAGCGATTCCCGGCGCGACAAAATAAAACCGGCGGACGGCGGCTCTTTTGCGTTCCCGCGCTCTTTGCAGTCCGTCCGCTTTTCTTAAAGTCCCTGCCGTGCGCAAAAACGTTGAGTGCGCGGCGGAAAGATGAAAACGCTCGATATTTTTCCGCACGGCGCCTGCCCTCCTCCTTCTTCGGTTTGCATTTTTTCTCCAATAGCATTACATTATAAAAAATAAAATTGGCGGAGAGGGCATATGATCGGTAAAAGAACGGCGCAGGGGCTTTTTCATGTCTGATATTCTCTTAGATATTCAAAACATTTCGGTAAGCATAGATTCATTGCAGGTTTTAAAAAACGTAAACCTGCAAATAAAAGAAGGAGAGACGCACGTCCTCATGGGGCCGAACGGCGCTGGAAAGTCGACGCTCGGCAATGCAATTATGGGAAACCCGCTGTATCGCATCGACAGCGGGCAGATTTTTTTCTCCGGACAGGATTTAACGCAAGAAAGCGCCGATAAGCGCGCACGCGCAGGACTTTTTCTGTCTTTCCAAAACCCGCTTGAAGTGCCCAGCATTTCGCTTGAAGCCTTTATCCGGAGCGCATTGACGCAGCGGACTGGCGAGCGCGTCAAACTCTTTCAGTTTCAAAAAGAGCTTAAAGCGTGCATGGAGCTTTTGAACATGGACGCATCGTATGCCGGACGGGATCTCAACGTCGGCTTTTCCGGCGGAGAGCGCAAAAAATCGGAGATTCTCCAGCTGCTGATGTTGCATCCGAAACTTGCCATCCTCGACGAAGCGGATTCCGGGCTCGACGTCGACGCCGTGCGCACCGTTTCAAAAGGCATCGAAGCGTACAAAAAAACGCACGGCGGCGCGCTGCTCGTCATCACCCATTCGACGCGGATTCTTGAAAGCCTCCCCGTTGACCGCACCCATATTATGGTAAAAGGTTCCATCATACAGACAGGAGACGCTTCTCTGGTTGCAAAAATCAATAAAGGCGGCTTTGAAAGTCTTTCCGGCGCTTTGCAGCAAGGAAGCGCACATGCATGACGGCAAAACACAACTCGGAGACATTAATCATTCCTTTTATGATTTCCGCTACGAAGAAAGCGAAAAGGATTTTTATCGAATCGAAAACGGTTTAACGGCGGACATTGTAGAAAAACTATCCAAAGAAAAGGGAGATCCGCCATGGATGCGCGATTTCCGCTTACAATCGCTGGAACGCTACCATGCGCTCCGCATTCCCGACTGGGGCCCGTCGATTGAGGGCTTGCACATCGAAAGCATTGCGACATACGTCCGGCCGAATACGAAAATGCAGGGCAGCTGGGACGATGTGCCGAAAGACATAAAAGACACCTTTGAAAAACTCGGTATTCCCGAAGCGGAGCGGAAATCGCTTGCGGGCGTCGGCGCGCAGTTCGACTCGGAGCTTGTTTATCACAACGTGCGCGATGAAGTTGCAAAGCAAGGCGTCGTCTACAGCGATTTTGAAAGCGCGCTCAAAAGCGAGACATGGGGCGAAATGGTCAAGTCGTATTTTATGACGCTCGTTACGCCCAATGATCATAAGTTTGCCGCCTTGCACGGAGCGGTTTGGTCGGGCGGCTCTTTCGTGTATGTCCCCAAGGGCGTGCGCCTCTCCTTCCCGCTCCAGTCTTATTTCCGGCTGAACGCAAAAGGCGCCGGACAGTTTGAACACACGCTCATTATCGTTGACGAAGGGGCAGACTTGCATTTTATCGAGGGCTGTTCTGCGCCGAAATACAATGTGGCCAACCTTCATGCCGGCTGCGTCGAACTATTCGTCGCAAAAAACGCCCGGCTGCGCTATTCGACCATCGAAAACTGGTCAAAAAACATGTACAACCTCAACACCAAGCGGGCCCGCGTAGAAGAAAACGGCGTCATCGAGTGGATTTCCGGCTCCTTCGGTTCGCACATATCCTATTTATATCCGGAAAGCGATTTGGTCGGCCGCAATGCGCGCGCAGAGTTTACGGGAATTACCTTTGCCGGAAGCGGACAAAACCTCGATACGGGCGCAAAGATGGTTCACCGCGCGCCGGACACCTCAAGCCTCATCACCACCAAATCGATTTCAAAAGGCGGCGGCCAAAGCATCTACCGCTCCGCAATATACATCGGAAAGGAAGCCGCAGGCAGCAAAGCGGCGGTTTCCTGCCAGTCGCTCATGCTCGACAGCGCGTCCCGGAGCGATACGATTCCTGCAATGGAGATTTTGAATGATGACGTTGACGTGGGGCACGAAGCGAAAATCGGACGCATCAGCAGCGACGCCGTTTTTTACTTAATGAGCCGCGGCATCAGCGAAGATGAAGCGCGCAGCATGATCGTCTCCGGCTTTGCCAATCCGGTCAGCAAGGAACTTCCGCTTGAATATGCCGTTGAGATGAACAATCTTATCCGCCTTGAGATGAAGGGGACGATGTAATTTTATGGAAGAAAATAAAACGATCGAAATCAACACGATTCCTGCCCGCACGTGGAGCTGGCTGAAAATGAACGGAGCCCGCCTACGGATGTCGGCGCACGAGTTGCCGCCGCTCACCGTACACATCCAAAATGAACGCGGCGCGCGCTTTATCGATGCAAAAACGGATGCACAGCTTCCCCTGCCCTCCCCAGAAACGGGCATAGGCGTCCATGCAAACCCGCTGTTTGAAAATCCTTCCGTGCAAGAGCTTTTCATTACCGCCGAACGGGGAGAGAAAATCGAAAAGCCGATCATCCTCACGTATACGGGAAGCGGCAAAAACGGCGGCGCGGGGCGGCAAATCATTCATGCAAAAGAAGATGCGGACATTACGGTCATTTTCATCATTGAGCCGGACGCCGATGCCGAAGGCATTTTTGCCGTGCGTACAACGGTCTATGCAGAAAAAAACGCTTCCGTCCGTTTGATAAAGGCCGTGCTCTCCGGTAAGAGCGCGCACATCCTTGACGATACCGGTATCCGCGTAGGGGAAGGCGCCCGCGTCACTGCGACGCATATTCTTTTAGGCGGACAGGAAACGTACATCGGTCTTGCCGCTTCTCTTGAAGGCGATAAGGGCTCCTTCCGCTCGGATACAGCATACGCGTGCACGGCGCAGCAGCGGCTCGATATGAATTTTATAGCGCGGCATTCCGGAAAGAAGACGGAAAGCCGCATGACGGCAGCGGGCGCCTTGTACGGAAGCGCGCATAAAACCTATCGGGGAACCATCGACTTTCAGAAAGGCAGCGCAGGTTCCCTCGGCGACGAACAGGAAGAGACGCTGCTTTTATCGCCCGATGCCGTAAACAAATCGATTCCGATGATTTTATGCGGCGAAGAAGACATTTCAGGCGAACACGGGGCGACCATCGGCAGACTCAGCGACGAGCTGCTGTTTTATATGCAGGCGCGCGGATTTTCAAAAACGGCGGCGGAAAACGCAATTGCCCAATCGAAAATCCGTGCGCTTACGGCAACGGTTCCGGATGAAAGCGTCCGGGCAAAAATAACCGATTATCTTGGAGGGGGCGCACACGATGCGTACTGATTTACGGGAAGATTTTCCGCTTCTATCGAGCGATGAAAACAAAGATTTTATTTATTTCGACAATGCCGCAACGACGCAGCGGCCGCGGCAAGTGATCGATGCGGTGAAACACTTTTATGAGGCGAGCAACGCCAATCCCCTGCGCGGCCTGTACAGCCTTTCGGCAAAGGCGACGGAGCTCTATGAGACGGCGCGGGCAAAGACGGCGGCTTTTATCAACGCAAAGCCTACGGAAATTATCTTTACGCGGAACGCTTCGGAATCGCTGAATCTAATTGCCTACACGTGGGGTATGCAGAATATCGGCGAAGGCGACGAGATTGCCGTATCAATTATGGAGCATCACTCAAATCTCCTTCCGTGGCAGATGGTATGCCGCGCAAAGAAAGCAAAACTGGTCTTTCTCGAATGCGATAAGACGACCGGCATCATTCCGCCGACCGAATACGTTAAAATTACCGCGCGTACCAAGCTCGTTGCCGTCACCCACGTCAGCAACGTGCTCGGCATCACCAATCCGGTTAAAGAAATTGCGCGCCGTGCGCATAAAGCCGGAGCCGTCATTGTCGTTGACGGCGCGCAATCCGTTCCGCACATAAAAGTCGATATGCAGGACATGGAAGCGGATTTTTTTACGTTCAGCGGGCACAAGCTCTGCGGGCCGATGGGAATCGGCGTCCTCTTCGGTAAACAGCAGCTCCTTGAAGAGATGCCGCCGTTTATACGCGGCGGGGAAATGATTGAATCCGTAACGCGCGAGGAAGCGGTCTGGGCGGATGTGCCGCATAAATTTGAAGCGGGAACGGTCAATGCCGCCGGAGCGGTTGGACTGGGAGCTGCGGTCGATTACATTTCATCGATCGGGCTTGAGCGCATCGCCCGCCATGATAACGAGCTGACCGCGCTGCTCATGTCGGAGATGAACCGGATTCCGAACGTGCACATTGTCGGCCACCCCGACGCCGACCGGCACTGCGGCATCGTTACGTTTATGATCGACGGCGTGCATCCACATGACATTGCAACCGTCCTCGATGAAGAGCACATTGCAATCCGCGCGGGGCACCATTGCGCGCAGCCGCTCGGCGCATATTTTCAGCTGCCGTCGACGGCGCGGGCAAGCCTCTATTTTTACAATACCGAAGACGAAGTGCACCTGTTTGCGCAAAAGCTCTCTCACGTGCGGGAATGGATGGGTTATGGAAACTAAAGAGCTCTATCGAGAAATTTTAAATGAACACAATCTTAATCCGGCGCATAAAAAAGATTTAAACGGCGCCACGCTCAGCCTGAACGGCGTCAATCCCAGCTGCGGAGACGACATTACGCTCAACCTCAAAATAGGCGAAGACAAAATCATAACGGACGGCGCCTTTACCGGAAGCGGCTGCGCGGTGTCGCAGGCAAGCGCCGACATGATGCTCGATCTCATCATCGGAAAAACGACGGCGGAAGCGATACGGCTCGGCGCAGTCTTTATCAAAATGATTCAGGGGGACGCAAGCGACGAAGACCTTGCAGAACTCGACGAAGCCGCCGCCCTAAAAGACATTGCCCGTATGCCTGCGCGCGCCAAATGCGCCGTACTCGGCTGGCGGACGATGAAAGAAATGCTTGAAAGCTCACAGACGAGTAAACGATTCGGCGCGGCGCACTGCATCGTATAACATCCCTTTGAAAAACGTATCCGGCGGGAAGCAAAGTCCGCTCTGCGCGCCATTCCCGATGCAGGAAAGTCTTCCGCTTCCTTTGCCTTCCACAGTCTTTCCGCGGCGGGCATCGCATTCGGATATCAAGTTTTCAGGCAGGCGCTCGATAATCTAAAGACAGGCCTGTTCGCTCACTCCGTTGTCGGACAGCTTTAATACGAATAGCGCTATTTTGCGGGAGGTATTCTATGGCGTACAATCATGCGTACACGGCTTATCAGAAGATGAGCATTACGACTGCCAGTCAAGGGCATCTTATCGTCCTTTTGTATGAGGCTGCGGTCCGCAATCTGAGCGGGGCATCCGCAATGATCGGAACGGACGGCAAGATTAAGGTGCAGGAGATTGAAAAGTTCGGCGCATTGATTCAAAAAGCGCAGGCGATTATCACGGAATTGCAAGTTTCGCTGGATATGGATAAAGGCGGCGAACTTTCAAAAAATCTGATGTCGCTGTACATCTACTTCAACAGCGAACTGACGGATGCAACGATAAAACATGACAAAAAGAAAATCGATTTTGTATGCGATATGCTGCGGCAGCTGCTTGATTCATGGAAAGCCGCATCGAACAGCACAGCAAACGCCCCGGCTGCAAATCCTGCCGTAAAATCCGGCGTTAATATTGAAGGTTAAACCGATACCGCAAGGAATATGAATGGCAGAAATCTCTCAAACGGAGCTGACTGAACGGATTTGTATCGTTCGCCGCTTCCGTTCTTTACTCGAAATGCAGCGAAAAAAGTTTCAGGAATACCTTAGCGTACTCGAAATGCAGCACAGTTTTATCGAAAATGACAATGCGGAAATTCTTTCGGCACATACCGAACTCGGTCGGCGCGTCGTGCAGGGAATCGGCAATATTCAAAAAGCGCTGCTTCCCATGAAGGCTCTGTATAAACAGACTGCGCGTGGAAGCGACGAGGAAGAAGACGCGCGCCTTGATGCGATTCAAGACGAGTTGGAGCGCCTCCGTATGCGCGTTCTTATGCAAAATGAACGCAACCGCGCCTTACTGCGCCTCCATCTGACAAAACTGCAGGAACAGCTTGAAAAACTTGAAAATCCGTATCGGGGGCGGCAGAGCGCATTTGCAAAAAGCGATGCGGCCGGACGCCTCGTTGCCGTCGAGGTATGAAAGGACTGACGGTTGCCGTGATTGCAGCCTTTACCAAAAAAGGACGGGTCATCGGTAACGGCGCGCGCATTCCATGGGACATACCGGAAGACCGCACGCGCTTCCGTTCGCTGACGCTCGGCAATGCGGTCATCATGGGACGGAAAACATACGAAAGCATCGGAAAGCCGCTTGACGGCAGGCTGACCGTGCTCGTCTCCGGAACAAAAACAATCGCCCGCGCCGATTGCGTAACGGCTCCTTCATTAGATGCCGCCCTCGAGGCTGCACGGACGCGCGGATACAAAACCGTTTTTATTGCCGGAGGCCAAAGGCTTTACGAACAGGCCCTCCTTAATGCGGATATCCTCTATCTCACTGAAATTCACAAGGAATACGACGGCGACATATTTTTTCCCCGCTTCGATGAAACAGAATACGCCAAAACGATAGAAAAAACGGGCGAACAGTGTACGTTCATCACATACCGTAAAATCTAACTGCACGGCAGAAAGAGGCGCGGCACGTTCCGAGCCGCAGCAAAGACTTTCACTGTCGCACTTTTTGTGTTATACTCCGCAGAAATTTTATATTTCCGTGCGCAAGCGTATGCAAGCGGCGCGGACAGGAGCTTTTATGACGCGGCGGCGTGTTGTCATAACCGGATTGGGAGCGGTTTCGCCGGTTGGAAACACTGCAAAAGATTCGTGGAACGCAGTAAAAAACGGAAAAAGCGGAGTCGGAAAGATTACGCTTTTTGACGCTTCCGATTTTGCGGTGCAAATTGCAGCGGAAGTAAAGGATTTTTCCCTCGATTCATACGGCATTGACCGTAAAGTTTTACGCAAAATATCGCGGTTTACCGGCTTTCTGCTCGGCGCAAGCATCGAAGCCTTCTCCGACGCAGGTTTCTCTAACGAAACGTTGTGCGCCTACAATGTCGGCATTGTAACCGGAGTCGGCATCGGTATTTCGGATGTCGTAGAAACGGCTTACAAAAAATATTTCGATCCGAATGTCGGCGTAAACCGGCTCCCGCCGCTTACCGCAGCGTTAATGCTTTCCAACGAGGCGGCGGCGAATGTCAGTATGCACTACCGCCTGCACGGGCCTGCGTGGACGCTTTCGACGGCATGCGCTTCCGGCACGGACGCGCTCGGCCTTGCCCTGAACATGATTCGGGGCGGGCAGCTCGACGTGTGCCTTGCATCGGGAGCGGATGCAAACATTACCGGCTATAATATCGGCTGCTTTCAAATGATTCAGGCGCTTACGAGCGGTTTTAACGATGCGCCCCAAAAGGCAAGCCGCCCGTTCGACCGCGACCGAAGCGGCTTTGTCATGGGCGAAGGCGCTGCATCGCTCGTTTTGGAAGGAGCAGAACACGCAAAGCGGCGGGGCGCGCATATCTATGCGGAAGTTAAAGGATTCGGCAGCACGAGCGACGCCTACCACATAACCGCTCCCCTGCCCGATGCCTCAGGCGGCATCCTTGCCATGCAAAACGCATTCCGTGATGCCTGTATGCAGCCGTCCGACATTCAGTACTACAACGCGCACGGCACGTCCACGTCGGCAAACGACAAATGCGAAACGCTGATGATTAAACAGGTTTTCGGCGATGCGGCAAAATCATTGAAAATCTCTTCGACAAAAAGCGAAACCGGCCACATGGTCGGCGCAGCGGGAACGATCGAAGCGCTGTTTTGCGTCAAAGCGATTGAAGAAGGCTTTGCGCCGCCGACCATCAATCTCGATAATCCGGATATCGAAAACGGCTGCGATTTGGATTACGTTCCGAACTGCGGCGTGCCCCTCGCTATCGATGCGACGGCATCCTGCTCGCTCGGATTCGGCGGGCACAATTCGTGCATCATCATCAAAAAATATACGGACTGACGACCGTGCGGCATCTTTTTGGCGAAGAGCCGACGGCATTTACCATTTTAAGGAGCAAGCATGATTATTAAACCGATGATTCGCAGCAATATCTGCATAAACGCCCATCCGGTCGGATGTGCAAAAGAAACAGAGCGGCAAATCGCGTATATCAAAGCGAAGAAGGCAGAACGCGCCGTCAAAAGCGTACGGGAAGGCGGCGCAGGGCCGAAGACGGCGTTAGTGCTCGGCTGTTCGACAGGCTACGGGCTTGCAAGCCGCATTACGGCGGCGTTTGAATACGGAGCCGACACCATCGGCGTCTCTTTTGAAAAAGCGGCGACGGAAACGAAAGGCGGAACGCCGGGCTGGTACAATAACAAAGCTTTCGACCGGGCAGCAAAGGAAGCGGGCTTGACTTCAATTACTTTCAGCGCCGATGCCTTTTCGCATGAAACGCGGCGTTTGGTTATCGACGAAGTAAAAAAGCTCGGGAAAAAAATCGATTTAATCATATACAGCCTTGCAAGTCCCGTCCGGACGGATCCCGATTCGGGCGTTTTGTATAAGTCGGTGATTAAGCCGCAGGGAAAGCCGTACAGCGGACTGACGATCGATATGCTCACCAATTCGCTCAAAGAAAGTTCTGCAGAGCCTGCGACCGAGCAGGAAGTCGCCGACACGGTAAAGGTAATGGGCGGCGCAGACTGGAAGCTCTGGATTGAACAGCTCAATGCAGCGGGCGTTCTTGCCGAAGGCTGCTGCACGGTCGCCTATTCGTATATCGGCCCGGCTTTAAGCCATGCAATCTACCGCGACGGCGCAATCGGAGCTGCAAAAAAAAATTTGGAAGCGACCGGACGCGCGCTCGACGCTGCGCTGCAAACGTCGCTCGGCGGGCGCGCATTCGTTTCGATAAATAAAGGACTTGTTACCCGCTCAAGCGCAGTCATTCCGATCATATCGCTCTACCTGTCCGTCCTCTTTAAGGTGATGAAGGAAAAGGGAACGCACGAAGGCTGCATCGAACAGATGGAACGGCTCTTTACCGAGCGGCTGTACACGGAATCGAAAGAAGTGCCGGTCGACGAAGCGGGGCGGATCCGCATTGACGACTGGGAACTCGATCCGGCAGTCCAAGATGAAGTTGAAAAGCGGATGGCGGCCGTAACCGATGCGAATATCGCAGAATTGGGCGACATTGCCGGCTATAAACACGACTTTCTCATTACAAACGGCTTTGATGTAGAAGGCGTCGACTACGCGCGCGAAGTTACGCGGATGGATTCGCTCGATTTTTAGGCGGCGAAAGCGCAATCCGCTTTTATGCGCATGTGCCTGATCGGATAGCGGCATCGATTTTGGAGGACAGATGGAAAGCGAAAACAGCGAAAAAAAAGTGTTGGTAACCGGAGCGAGCGGCGGCATCGGGCGCGCGATTGCAAAAGCTGCGGCTCTGGCGGGCTATTACGTTATTTGCCATTACAACCGCGGCAAGGAAGAAGCGGAGGCAACGCTTTCCGATATAAAGAATGCCGGCGGAAGCGGCGAACTGATTCAGTTTAATATTTCCGAGCGCGCAGACTGTAAGGAAAAACTTGATGCGCTGACCGCCGCGCACGGAGCGCTGTGGGGCATCGTAAACAATGCGGGCATTACGCGCGACAACACGTTTGCAGCATTGTCGGCAGAGGAATGGGATTCGGTCATTCACACCAATTTGGACAGCTTTTATAACGTGCTCAGTCCGCTGGTCATGCCGCTTGCCCGCAAAAAACGGGGACGGATTATCACGGTCGCGTCGGTCAGCGGCATTATGGGAAACCGCGGGCAGACAAACTACAGCGCATCGAAAGCGGGCATTATCGGCGCGACAAAGGCGCTTGCAGTCGAACTTGCCAGCCGCTCAATCACCGTAAACTGCATCGCACCCGGTTTGATTGAAACCGATATGATTAAAGACGCGCCGCTTGAGGCCATCATTGAAACCATCCCGATGAAGCGCGCAGGAAAGCCTGAAGACATTGCCGCTCTTGCCGTTTTCCTCCTTTCAGAGGCGGCAGGCTACATTACGCGGCAAGTCATTTCGGTAAACGGCGGCATTATTTGACGCAAAAGCGATGCGCCGTCTCCTTTAGATGAAACAAAAAAGCGGAAGGATATGAGGCGTTCGTCCACGCTGCATATCCTTCCGCTTTTTCCGTGTCCGACACCGCGCCCAAAGCGCGCACGGTTATTTTCCTGAGGCGACAACCCAATCGGCAATCGAGCGGGCGCATAATTCTAAAAATTCGTCGTCCGCCAACAGTTTTGCATCATGCGCATTCGACAAAAAACCGAACTCCACTAAAATATCCGCGTTGTTCGATTCGGAATCCCACGTTTTAATTCCCCGATTGGGAAGTTTTCCGCCGATCGCTTTTTCAAGCGCGGAAGAAAGAGAAGCCGCCGCTTCGGAGTTGCTTTTATCCGCCGATACCGCCCACACTTCAAAACCGCTTAGAGAAGGCGACAGACTGGCATTGACGTGCAGGGACACCACAAGCGGATGTGCCGTTTTATTTTCCGCCGCACGTTTTGCCCGCTGCTCAAACGACAAGAAATCATCGCTCATGCGGATAAAGCCGACCGCATCTGCCGCATTACGTTCAGCAAGAATTTTCCGGATTTTTTGGGCGACGGTGAGAACAATGTCCTTTTCAAGCAGCGTTATCTTCCGGCCGTCTTGCATATATGTCCCCGATGCGCCGAAGTCCTTTCCGCCGTGAGCGGCGTCGATAACGATGTGCGCCGCAGCATTGAATGCGCACGCACTCGCCAAAAACGCGCAGCAAAGCGCGCGCACAACCTTTCTGTTCATAATGCACCTCTATTCATTCAGTATGTTTTAAGTATCGGCTTGAAAAAAAATAACGCGCGGACGCCCTTCCCCGCCGCATCCGCACGCTCCGCGTTCGCTATAAAATAAAGCGGTCGATTTCCGACTTAACGGTACGCACGCCTTTGGCGGTAGCGTTTTGCAGTTCGGCGACCGTTTCTACGGCATGCTGAATGTTTTGGGAATTACGGGTCATGTTTTTCATCGAATCTCCGATGCCTGCCGTAATTTCAACGAGTGCTTCCGTCTTTTCGATGATATTTTTGTTATCCTCGTTCATCTCCATCGCGCCGGTACGCACCTCTTCCGTAAGGCTCCGGATGGTTTTAAAGACCTCGCTGACTTGAATGCTTTTATCCCGCTGCTTATCCATCGCAGTGCGGATTGAGTTTTGCTCTTTCGTAACCCCGTCAATCGCGTGGCGGACGTCCTCAAAAGAATGCCCGGCCGTTTCCGACGTTTGCACAACCGAATTGATTGCAGCGACGAGCTCTTTCAAGGCGGCCGAAATAAACTTCGACTGTCCGGCGGAATCTTCCGCAAGCTTCCGAATCTCGTCAGCGACAACGGCAAAGCCCTTGCCCGCCTCTCCCGCATGCGCCGCCTCAATCGCCGCATTCATCGCCAGCAGATTCGTTTGCGAAGCGATGCTCTGTATGACGGCGTTCGCTTCCGACATGCGCTCAGACTTTGCGGAAATATCGAGAATTTTTGTCCGGATGTCGGAAATGTTTTTGAAACCGATTTCGGACGATTCGGTAAGGCGCGAAAAGCGCACGGTATTGTTTTCCAGCGTTTCGGTAACGGATTGGATGCTCGAAAGCATTTGCTCCACCGCTTGGAAGCTCCGGTTTACGCTGTCCGTCTGTCGGCCGATGATGGTATTCAACGCCGATATGTTCGATCCGATCCGCTCCATCGTGTGCGACACGTCGGCAATTTCGCCCGCCTGCATGTCCATTTGATTGACCACGCGGTTTACGTCGGTATTGATGTTTTGCAGCGCATTTTGCGTTGCGGATACGCTTCCCGAAAGCCCTTCGCTTGAATGAGAGAGCCCGTCAACTGAGCCGCGGACGGTTTTCATAATGCTATGGAGCGTTTCCGTAAATCCGTTAAAGCTTGCGGCAACCTTTCCGATTTCGTCCTTGCTTCTGACGACTAAACGCGACGTCAAATCGCCGTCCCCGCTGCTGATATCCGTCAGTTTTTCGGCAAGCTCATCCAACAGCAAAACGGATTTTAAAACCCACAGCGGAATAATGCAGGCGAGCGCAACGGTAAGCGTGCACACAATAATCATCAGCGTTTGGAAGCGTTTTGCGATTGCGCGCGTCGTATCGGTTAGCTTGCGGTTCTGCAATTCCTTGTAGTCGATGAAGGCGTTAATGCGGTCAAGCCACAGCTGGAACGACGGACGCGCCTTTGTCAGCAGCAGTTTTTCGGCATCGGCGTGTTTTCCGTCATTTTCAAATGCAATAATCCGCTCGATAAGCGGCATCGTTTCCGCCTTACTTTTCTGTATCTCGCCGAGCAGCTCCATCTCTTGAGACGTGTTATTGATGTTGGCGGCAAATATTTCATTGATGGCAGTTTCCGCCTTCGTGTAAAAATCTTCGAGCATCCGGATATCGGAAAGCACCCGATTGCGCTCTTGTTTATCCGTTAAAAGCACAAAATCCCGAATCCGGATGGAGCGATCGTGAACGCTCCCGCGAAAATTGATGGCGTCCCGCTGCTTGACGGTGTTTACATCATTGATTTCCGTCAAATTCATGTTGATCCGTTTGATTCTGCTGATTCCGATAACGGTAATTGCAAGAGCAAGCATTAACGACGCGCCGAAACCGGCTATAATTTTTGCACGTATATTCATATATTCCTCTCAAATTTGTATTTTGAACGATTTATCGAATTCCCTTTTCCGGTAATTCATATATGAGGATAAAACCGCAAAGCCTTCCGCGCGATACAGGTTTTTACGCAGAAATTTCACTTTTATGCGACCAGTATGCAGGCGCTCCGGCACGCGGAAAAAAGGCGACGCTATTGAAGAAAGATGTATTCGGAAAAATACAAGGAATCGATTCGGCCGAGCACCAACTGCCCGTTTATCAGTTCCGTCAATTCCGTTTTGATGGCCTCTTCGCCGAGCGCATGTAATTCCGATTCGGTATGCAGCAAAAAATAGGACAAAATCGCTTCCTTGATCGCCGCGCTTTTTCGGGAAAGCTCTTCATAAAAGTCCTTTCCGTCATCCGAATACGAAAACCATGGGCGGAGAATCACCATAGTCCCCGCCTCCCTGTCCGCTTCCGCCGCCGTCCGCGCACGAAGGATCCCCAAACCCGTAAACGCCGCATCCTGTTCAGCCGTCAGCGGCAAAGCGGGCGGAGGCGGCGCACGGCGCGCAGGAATCCGTCCGGTCAAAAAGAGAATGCCGGTCAGCGCACAGATCGACGCAGCCAGCGCACCAAGAATACCGCCGAGCATTTTATTAAATGAAAACTTCATGCCGCAGCATATCAAAAATGCAGCCCGACAGACAAGCAAGGGGGCGGACGGATAGACTTTATCTTGAAGATATAGTTTTATCGGCCGTCCGCCTCGCAGTTGCAATAACCAAATGCGAGGGTGGGCACTGTATGCTGGAGATGGGGAATCTTTATCAGGGAGGTGCAATTTGCCGAGCGGACGCTTCACATTTGCAACGGGCAAATGCGCGAGGAGGGCTTTATGCTGGGGACGGGAGAACTTTATCCGGAAGATGTAATTTGTCGGCCGGAGGCCTCGCAGTTGCAATAAGCAAATGCGCGAGGGGGGACTTTATATTGGGGGCGGGAAAACTTTATCCGGAAGGTATAATTTTGCCGGCCGACCGCTTCGTATTTGCAACAGCAAATGCACGAGTAGGCACTTTGTGTTGGAGATAGGAAGACGTTATCCGGAAAGTGAAATTTTGCCGGCCGGACGCTTCGTAGTTGCAACGGGCAAATGAGCGAGGGTGGGCACTCTATACTGGGGACGGGAAAACTTTATCAGAAAGGTGTAATTTTGTCGGCCGGATGCTTCACATTTGCAATAACCAAATGCGCAAGGGGAACTTTATGCCAGGGGCGGGAAGATGTTATCCGGAAAACATAATTTTATCGGCCGGATGCTTCGTATTTGCAATAAGCAAATGTGCGAGAGGCAACTTTATGCTGGGGACGGGAATACTTTATCAGGGAGGTGCAATTTGTCGGCCGGACGCCTTGCATTTGCAACGGTAAATACGCGA
Source organism: uncultured Treponema sp. (assembly GCA_963543045.1). GTDB lineage: Bacteria > Spirochaetota > Spirochaetia > Treponematales > Treponemataceae > Treponema_D. The sequence continues at coordinate 29,271 of CAUTZW010000004.1, read as the reverse complement.
GGGGGAACTCTATGCTGGGGACGGGAGAACTTTATCTGGAAGGTGTAATTTACCAGCCGGACGCTGCGCAATTGCAATAACCAAATGCGCAGGGGAAATTTTATACCAGAAGTGGAAATGCTTTATCCGTAAGATACACTTTTACCGGCCGCCTTGCAGTTGCAATGGCAAATGCACGAAAGGGGGGACTTTATACTAGGGACGGGAAGACGTTATCCAGAAGATACAGTTTTGCCGACCGGCCGCTTCACATTTGCAATAACCAAATGCGCGAGGGGAAACTGTATGCTGGGGATGAGAAAACTTTATCAGGGAGGTGTATGCCGAGCGGGTGCCTCACAGTTGCAACGGCAAATGCGCAAGGAGGATGTATGCTAGGGAGGAGAAGACTTTATCCGGAAGATATAATTTTATCGGCCGGATGCTCGTATTTGCAATAAGCAAATGTGCGAGAGGCAACTTTATGCTGGTATCCGGAAGGCAGAACTGGGGCGGACAGGACGACCAATTACATCATCCGCGACGATTCCCTCCCATCCGCCCTGATCAACCACATACACCATCCGAAACAATTAGACTGACCTTCCGGCGGCAAACATCAAAATCACAACCCCTCGTAAAACGGCTGGTTCGAACTTAGCCTATAAGGCTAGGGTTTCAGCCGAGAGTTAAGTCCTCAGCTTTCACTGACGTTCAAGCCTATTGCGGTTTGACTCCTCTATACCCTTTGAAGGGCCTTTTGTATTACTTGCTACCCTTAAAAGGGTCTTCACACTCTTTCATACTCAGTTTATCCATCGCTCTATCATGGCTTTCTTGTTCTTGTATGTACTTCCTTATCGTTGCTTCATTCAAGCCGACTGTACTTACATAATATCCTTCTGCCCAGAAATGGCAATTGCCAAACTTATATTTCAAGTTCGCATGTCTATCAAATATCATCAGACTACTTTTGCCTTTCAGATATCCCATAAATTGCGACACACTATACTTTGGCGGAATACTTACCAGCATGTGTATGTGGTCTATCATCAGGTGTCCTTCGGTTATCTCGACTCCTTTGTAATTACACAGTTACCTCAAGATTTTTCCAGCACGGTTAATAAATCTTACGAGTTCATGAAAGCGTCAGCCATTGTCGCCCTCCCAGTTACCAACCGATAGTATTGGTCGTATATAGACTTCGTTTTTTTCTCCGGCCATGCCCCCTTTTCATTAGATGAGCACCGTCATCGTCACTGGTAGGTTTTCATCTGAATATCCGCTGCGATGTCGGTCATCAATTCTTTCCGATTCCCCTTCGTACTCAGTAGGTAGCCGACATTTGCTTCAATTGTGACCTCGACCGTCGCTATTTAGCGGTTCAAGAAGGAATCGGCATTTATTCATACGTCGATGACAGTTTTCTGACAGCAAGATATTTACGCTCACTGTGTATTTTACAAGGCTCAGAAGTTCTCTTTGATGATAGCAAAAATACAGGATACTAGAAAAAACCGATTTTTATGAAGAGCCTATAACAATCAAAATATTGATAATTATAAAGAACTTTTAGATTCTATTCGATTTATTTGCGATTTTAATGGATATGATAAACACTTTGATTATCGAGAAGATATTCTCAATCCTGATATGCTGGAAAATGGAAATATAAGAAATAATCATATTATTGGATTTCAAGATAAACATACTAATGCCATTTTATTCTGGATAAAAATGGGATTTAAAAATCGACTATTCATTTGTATGTAATAAAAATGACGATGAAATATTTTATATGCATAGATTCAGCAAAGTATTGTGAAAATATCTTTCCCACGGAAATCAATTTTTGGCCACTCTATTGCATCGCTTAATCAATGTATAAAACAATGGGTTGCCTCTCTTGTACCGCAGATTGCCGCAAAATTGGAAAAAAAAGAAGAGGAACAAAGTAAGAAAAAGAAACCATTGACCATTGCCATAGGCGGACAAGAAATCCGCTCGACCGGAAAGATGAAAGGATTAACTTTGACTGCTAAAATAGCGCCGCCAAAGTTAATCGTCGAGTTTGCTCGAAGCGCAAACATCGTGTGGATTATATACACTTTTTCAGGCTTCCGCCTTACAAAAGTGCTCCGATTAAACAACTTCCAAAGTTGAAACTTTGTTCAGTTGTTTAATCTATAGGAAAAACTACGATAGTCCCTTGCACATTGTCAGTGCACAAATAGGGGAGTTAGGCCTGACTCTTGCTCAAAGAACGGTAGGATCAAAGAGTAACGAGATACCTGCGGTACCGGAATTGATAAAAGAGCTTGACATTTCCGGTTGTATGGTGGTTGCCGACGCATTGAACTGTCAAATAGAGACTGCCAAAGCGGTCGTTGAGGCAAAAGCAGACTATTTGTTGAGCGTGAAGGGTAATCAAAAAGCACTTATGAACGACATAGAACAGTATGTTCAGGATGAAAAGCTGCGTGCAACGATGGACAGCATTACCCGAACGGAAAAGGGGGCATGGACGGATAGAAAGGCGAAGTGCGTATACAAGCGATGATGTCGCGTGTCTTCCGGGAGGGCAAGAATGGCCGACTCTAAAACAAACCTGTTCTGAAACTTAAGTTTCGGAACAGGCTACCATGAAATACGATGTTCTAAATTGCGCTATTTGTGCGATTTAGAACTCGCAGACTTGTTCGACAACAATCGAACAAGTCTAATGTATCGGTGCACTGCATACTCGATTTGAGACGGACAAAGGCGTGACGAATAAATGGCATTATTATATTTCAAGTAAAGTGTTGAGTGCAGAGGAATTACTTCACCATGCAAGAACGGAATGGTCGGTAGAAACGATGCACTGGCTTTTGGATGTGCTCTTTGATGAGGATAGGTGCAGAATCTGGAGTAAAAATATACAGCAGAATTTGAATATACTGCGCAAGACAGCGCTTAACATAATCCGCATATATAAGCGAGAAACAGGGGTAAAGCTGCCTTTGAACAGCATTATGTTCCGGCTCTTATGAACCCGTACGATTTATTAACCATCCTCGGCAAAAATTGATTTCCGTGAGAGACGGTAAAAATGAACGGTTCAAAGAATTGCGGCGTTGTCTGACAAGATCGGGCGGCTGACCGCGCGTATCGACTCCCTGTCCGCCGACGCGTCGAACGCTGCGGAACTCGAAGCGGACAAGGCGCAGATCGTTGAAACGCTCAAACTGACGGCGGAACGGGCGGGCGCGGCACGTTATGCGCACGATGCGCTCAACGGCTCCGTAAAAGACCCCTACGAAGCGCACAAAAACCGCAGCGAGGCGATGAAAGGCAATCAAAACGCCAAAAAAGACGGTATGATGAGCGAGGAGGTTCAAAATGGCGGAAAAGAAAATCATGCTGACGCTCAAAACGACGGAGTACCCGCTGGTGTTGCGGACGTATGGGCTGGAGGGAGCGAAGGAGCAGGCGATCCGTATGCTGTTGGCGGAAAAGTCGGAGATAACGGAGCGGGCGTTGTACTCGGTTTTGACCAATCTGGAGCAGGACTTACAGATGCAGACGGCAATGTTAACCGAGGACGAGGACGAATAACCAAAGGGCAGGCGCGGAAAATCCGCGCGGCGTGCCGCGAAATCCTTAAAAAGCCCGATTCCGACATTACCGAAGCGGATAAACGGATTTTAGCGCAGTATGTCGGCGCGGGCGGAACCGGCGAAGAGGGCGGCTCGAACAGCGGCGCACTCTATGAGTTTTACACGCCGCGCACCGTCATTTCCAAAGTCTGGCAGCTGGTCGATAAATACAATCCGCGTCAAGATAAGCGGGTCATCGAGCCGTCAAGCGGCATAGGACGCTTTGCGGAAGGCAGAAGCGAGCCGTTTACGTTGTTTTGTCAATGGTTTCTTCTATTTATAATGGGAACAACGCAGCGACGGCATCAAACTCTCTTATCACTTCAGTGCTTACAGCAGGCATGATTGTGGACTGTGAACCGTTTGTCGTATGCATGTTCGGTTTCTATGTCAGCATTATTTCAAGCGGCGTTTCGCGTCTTTCCGACATTGAAAGAGCGTTTGAGATTTTGGGGACGGACGGCGTTACGCTCCTGCACTGCATCACCAGCTATCCTGCCCCGAAGACGAATACAATCTGCGTTTGATTGCCGCTCTGCGCGGGATTTTCGGCGCTGCGACGGGTGTCAGCGACCACAGTTTGGATGCGGTCCTCGTGCCGAGCCTGTGCATATCGCAAGGCGGAACGGTTATCGAAAAACACATCACGCTGAGCCGCTCGGCAAGCGGACTTGACGACCCGATTGCACTCGACGGTAAAGACTTTGCGCTGATGTGCCGCGCCGTCAGAGAAGCCGCCGCCTCAATGGAAGATTTCGGCGCGGAGCGCGGAAAAGAGGAAATCATCGCACGCATGAGCGGCATTTACGGAACGGAAAAAGTACGGGCGGTTTTGGGCGACGGCGTAAAGCGGCTTGCACCGAGCGAACGGCAAAACTACGGCCGCACGAACCGCTCCCTCCATTTTACGCGTGCGCTTAAAGCCGACGAATGCGTTTCCGCTTCCGATATTGCCGTTTTGCGCACGGAAAAAATACTCACGCCCGGCATTTCCCCCGAATACGCCGACCGGCTAACCAGCGCAGTGCTTTCCCGTGATGTAGAGAACGGCGCCGGCGTACAATGGGAAGATTTTATTCGCACCGAATAAAAGATGTGCGCTTTTCGTAATATTTACAAACGTTGACTGCAAAAAGCAAAATTAACGCAGTCCCCCGCATGAGATAAGTCAAACGGGAAGCTGCACTTGCAATCCCAAAAATGGAGCGAAAATACGACAGAGGATTTTTGCAATCACATCTGCCGCACATTGAAAACTCAGCTCTCTCCGATTGCTTTCCAGTCCCTTCTCCCGTCAATCCGCGGCTTTCCGGTACGCATCGAATTCCGCGAGCATGGCGGGGTCTTTGTCTTTTTGCAGCAGGCTGAACGCGACGGCGAAGACGAGGCAGGAGAAAAAGCCGGGGAGGATTTCGTAGATGTTGAACGCGCCGCCTTTGAGGTTGTGCCACGCGATGACGGTAACGCCGCCTGCGATAAGGCCTGCGAGCGCGCCGTTCCGCGTCATGCCGCGCCAAAAGAGCGCAAGTAAAATCAGCGGGCCAAAGGTCGCGCCGAATCCTGCCCACGCGTAGCTGACGAGGCTGAAAATCGAGCTTTTGGGATTGAGCGCGATGACGAACGCGACCGCCGCAATGACGAACACCGTTATGCGGCTTACGTTGAGCACTTCGTTTTCATTCGCGTCTTTTTTGAGCAGTCCCTTGTACACGTCGCGGCTGAATGCGGACGAAGCGACCAAAAGCTGCGAGTCGGCAGTGGACATCGCGGCGGCTAAAATCGCGCACAAAAAAAGTCCCGCGACAAACGCCGGATACATTTGCTGCATCGACGCGCTGAACACCGTTTCCGCCTTTTCGGGCGTAAGGATGTCCGAAAGATACGCCGTTCCGGCAGAGCCGACGACGACCGCGCCGACGAAAGCCGTTATTACCCACACCGTCGCGATCCGGCGCGAAAGTTTTATCTCCGCGTTGGAGCGGATTCCCATAAAGCGGACGAGAATGTGCGGCATTCCGAAGTAGCCGAGTCCCCACGCCGCAGCGGAAATTGCCGAAACCGCGCTGTAGCTTTGGTTTGCGATAAACTTTTCTTTCATTATATCGCCGAAGTCGCCCGCCATCGCGCGCGCACCGAACGCGCTCACCTTTGCGAACGCTTCAGAGGGACCGCCCAAAACGGCAATCATCACGGCAGTCGTAATGATCAGCGCAATAAACATCAGCGTCCCCTGAATAAAATCCGTCGCGCACACTGCAAGGTAGCCGCCTAAAATCGTGTAAGACAAAATGACGATAAGTCCGATTGTCAGTCCCGCATAATACGGAAGTCCGAAGACGGAATTAAAAAGCTTTGCGCACGCCACGAGTCCCGACGCGGTATAAATCGTAAAAAAGAGTGCGATAAACACGACGGAAATCGCCGCAAGCACGTGCGACCTGTCCTTAAAGCGGTTCGTCAAAAATTCGGGAATCGTAATCGAGTCGCCGAATGCAAGCGTGCACTTCCGGAGCGGTTTTGCGACAATCAGCCAATTCAAGTACGTGCCGATAACCAGTCCCGCCGCCGTCCAAAACGCCTCTTTCATGCCGCCGAGGTAGGCAAGCCCCGGCAGTCCCATCAAAAGCCAGCCGGACATATCGGACGCTTCCGCGCTCAGCGCCGTCATCCACGGTCCCGTCCGCCGTCCGCCCAAAAAAAAGTCCAGCGCGGAATTGTTTTTTTTCATGTACCGAAGCCCGATGACGACCATAAATCCCAGATACAGCGCAAACGCCGCAATTTTTGCAATCAATTGACCAGACACTATGTTCTCCATTTCTTTATTTATAGTAAAAATCAGAGCGGCGCGGACAGTCGCCCCTGCGTTTGAAAGATTGCGAGGAAGTTCCCTCTTTCAGATTTGCCGCCGAAAAACGCTTCATGCGGCGCTTTTGTGCACTGCCGCAGCGCACCGACTTCAGATTCCGCCGCCCCCGTCCGTCTCTCATTTTTCTATTGCATTATTGAATGCGCAATTTTACGGGTTTTGCCTGAAATATGCAATTACGTAATCGTTTATCTTCCGAAAGCCGAGCGACTCGTATAAGGAGATTGCCGGAAGATTCGCCGTCTTTACAAAAAGCGCCGCCGCCTTTTTATCGCGGAAGACTGCTTGCAGAATCTCCTGAAGCAGACGACGCGCGTACTGCCGCCGCCGGTGCGCGGGAGCGGTAAACACGCCGCCGAGTTGGACAAAACGGAATCCGATTGCATTTGTTCCGGCTTTTGCGGCGAACGTGCCGTCGGCAAGCCGGATTGCGGCGGTATGCTGCGTTTTGAGCGCGTATTCAAGGCGGAGCCGACACGACGCCTCCGAAAACGTTTCGCCCTTCGGCAGGACTTCGGCAATTTCATATTGCTTTTGCAGCTCGTAGAGCAGGGTAAAGTCCTTCGCCTTCATATTTTTCCGGCACTGTATGACTTTCTCTCCGTTTTCAAAAGCGGAGAACGGCGTTCCGACAAAATCGGATGGCTCAAGGCAAATGAGATGGTAGCGATTGATCTGAGACGGGAGGCGGTGCGTGCGTTCAAGCGCGTTTAAGATGAGCGCCGTACCGCTTGCTTCTCCGTTTACGCAAACCGCCGCAAAATTATTATTCGGAGCTGCCGCAAATTGCGCAAACGAATCGATAAAATCCTGCGCGGCCCCTTTTGCCGCTCCCGCTGCATTGGCCGCATCCGCATACGGCAGGCAATGCAGCACCGTTCCCTTGATGTTCAGCACCCCGTACAAGCGGCGTTCGCCGTTTTCCCGCACAAACACCGCCGCATACGCATTGGCCCAAGAACGCCGCAACGCCGCCGCAAGCTGTACGCAGCATCTTTCATGCCGCACAACGAATTGTAAGGCGGCGCGCCGTTGCTTTCCGTCCATCGCCGGAAGCGGGATAAGCGTCATCAATTCCTAAAACTGTGAATGGGAGCGGGAATGCGCCCGCCGCGGTTGATAAAGTCCGCGCAGCCGAACGGATTGACCGCCATAACCGGCGCGCCGCCCAAAAGTCCGCCGAATTCCGCCCAGTCGCCTTCTTTTTTACCCGGCACGGGAATGAGCCTGACCGCAGTCGTTTTGTTGTTGACCATGCCGATTGCAAATTCGTCCGCCATAATGCCGCTGATGGTCGTCGCAGGCGTGTCGCCCGGAATTGCAATCATATCAAGCCCGACGGAGCAAACCGTCGTCATCGCTTCAAGTTTTTCAAGGGAAATCGAATGGGCGCGGACGGCGTTTATCATTCCTTCGTCTTCGCTGACCGGAATAAATGCACCCGAAAGCCCGCCGACGCGCGTGCTCGCCATAACGCCGCCTTTTTTTACCATGTCAGTGAGCATGGCAAGAGCCGCAGTCGTTCCCGGCGCCCCCGTCGATTCAATCCCAATCTCTTCAAGAATACGCGCAACCGAATCCCCGACGGCAGGAGTCGGCGCGAGCGACAAGTCCAAAATGCCGAAGTCGACGCCGAGACGCGCCGCCGCTTCCGTTCCGACCAGCTGCCCCATGCGCGACACCTTAAACGACATTTTTTTGATGCCGTCGGCAAGTTCATCGAGCGGACGATCCTTAAAATCCTTTGCCGCCGCAAGAATAACGCCCGGCCCGCTTACGCCGACCGAAAGCTGCGCGTCTCCTTCGCCGACGCCCTGAAACGCGCCCGCCATAAACGGATTGTCTTCCACCGCGTTGCAAAAGACGACGAGCTTTGCGCAGCCGAGTCCGTCTTTGTCTCGCGTATTTTCCGCAGTCTTTTTGATAATTTCGCCCATCAATTTAACTGCATCCATATTGATTCCATTTTTCGACGTGCCGACGTTCACCGAGGAACAAACGCGGTCGCTTAATTTCATCGCTTCGGGAATAGAATTGATGAGCGCGCGGTCGGCAGCAGTCATTCCCTTGTGCACGAGCGCGGAAAAGCCGCCTACAAAGTCAACGTCAAGCTCTTTTGCAATCCTGTCAAGCTCCAGCGCCCATTCGGTAAAATCCGCTTCCCCGCTCGCGCCCGCAACGAGGGCAATCGGCGTTACCGCAATCCGCTTATTGATAATTGGCACCCCAAATTCCGTTTCAATCTCCCGTCCGACCGGCACAAGGCGCGACGCATACTTCATAATTTTATCGTACATTTTGCGGCGGCTTTTTTTGCCGTCATCGCACGCGCAATCCAAAAGATTTATGCCCAACGTTATCGCGCGGATATCCAGCTTTTGCCGCATAAACATATTTACCGTTTCCTGAATCTCAACCGGAGAAAAAATCATAGCGTACCTCGATTATTTTTGTGCAGTCTAACGGAAAAGACCGCCGTTTTCAACGAACGGGGGAGTCGTGAGACAGGCAGCAAGAGTGTGGGGCAGGCAGACACGGAAATCAATTTTCATTTTATATCTATTTCTTATCCGTTTATAAATCAAGATTTTTATACTTTTATAGTTTTAAGGATTGGAAAAGCGTAAAAATATTCGGAAAAGATAATTTTTTCTGGATAATGACCACAGTAATTATGAAATATCAATGTCTTTTTTTCAAAAATTGATTTCCGTGGCAGGCAGAGAGAGTGAGTGGGGCAGGACGACGGGAAAAGCGGCGATTTGACTTGCGCCCTGCCGAAGAATCATTTATAATCCGGCTCATGAATACCTGCACGGCTTTTGATCACTATCGCAATTCTCCGCTTATGAAGCCCAACGCATCTCCATATATATAATTCGTTGTAATACCAATAAATATACAACATTATACTCAGCGCGTCGCGACCGAAATTGCCTGCGCTCTTGTTTTACGTCTTACGGCGTAAGAAAGAGGCGCAGGATTTTTTTGTTTCGGGCACGAAGCGCCGCCTTCAATCGGTTGACATCCGCATACAAAACGGAGCGCCGCAGGCATTGATTCGGAAATGACAGCCGAACCTCATGCCTTGCGCGCGGAATATGGCGTCCGGCTGCATTGATAGCGGGTTTTCCGCAAAAAAAATACAGAGGAGCTGTATATGAAGAAACAGATCAAATTGATTTCTTTGATTGGCACGGCACTGCTGACGCTTGCCGTAGTATTCGCTGCAACGAGCTGCAAACAGAACGGCGACGACAAAAAAGAGCCGGATCCGGTTGCGACGATTAAGTCCGCAGACGGGCAGGCGACTTTGACCATTCTGACGCTTGACAAGACAACCGGCAAAGGAACGTGTAAAGTTGACGTTCCTGCTCACAAATATTGGGCTGCAGGCAACTTCCAAGCTACTCCGAGCAACATTTCTCTTTCAAATACGAAAGACAGTCTCAATAAAACGGGCAAAGATGCCTGTGACGGAAGTTATCCTATCATAGGCGGCAAAGTAACAATCAAAGACTTAACGTTCGACGTGAGTAGCTTATTTAATTAAAAAAGTTTCGTACCGCCTCCGCATTCCGCAGGGGGCGGCTGCCGTCAGGCATTGCGGAACATTCATATACCAGCGATTTTGAATACCATGTACCGGCGGAAGACGTAATCATCATACAGCAATACGATTCCACCGATCCGGATCGGCGTTATCCGTAATCGACATATTTATATGAAAAAAGGATATGCTAATAGCATCAACTATCATAGCAAAAGAAATAAACCCGCAGAACATCACATTAAGCTTATTGAAACGAGTAAATACTTTTCTAAATCGTTTAAGACGCAAGAAATACCGCTAGCTCCTCATTGCTCTGCTTATATTTTTGCCTATCAAATTGCCATGGATTTTTTTCGATTTGGTTTCGGCGGCATTATTGGTAAAAGGACTTTTTCAGTCACTGCCTTTCGTATAAGTGCACTCTCATACGCGCTGTCCATCAAAAGGTGTTTTTGTTCGTCTCTTTTGTTCATTTTTCCAAGCAACGCTTCTCCTTCCGGTGCATTGTGAGCTTGGCCTGCCGACAGCGAGAAGCAAACAGCCGCTCGAGCAGTTGCAGTAGCCATATGAAGCGTCGTTATGAGTCTTTCCCTCGATCGGATAATAGCTTGTTTTCCGTTTTTAAAGCGCCCGTGCCGTTAGACTTGACTTTTAGATAACTACTGTCCAAATAAAGCACTTCGACCTTGATGCGGATAATGTTTTTTTCTTGTAGTGCTTGCAATATTCTTCGTTATAAATATATTCAGTCGAACGATTTATCTAAGAAAATACTTGATTTAGAAATCGAAAAAAATTAAGTAGGGTTGAAAGTACGGTACTCTGCATTGGAAAGAAAATAATGAAAAAAGAAGTAATAATTGAACAACAGTAAAAAAAGAGTTTTATCGAAAATCTAAAACGTCAGATTTTATAAATTCAATTAATAAATTAGAAATCGAAAGTATTCTTCTTTCTAGAAGTATTTTTTGTGTAGATTTTTTCCTCTCAAAAATGAAAACGGTGAATATGATGGAATGTTGATTTAATCGTAATGTGCAAAAAAGGAAGTACTACAAAAGCAGAAGATATTTTTGGTCCAGATCAGGATCCACCAATTCCATATCATTGTGTAAATTTTATTTACAGATTTTATAGACACAAACAAGTTTTCGCAGTATGAAGAACCACGGAAATTCTCTGTATTGGAATCTCAAATTTTGTATGATTCGTATAAAATGAACTTGAAAAATAAATCAGTTTGTAAAAGAGGAATTAAAAAATAATCTAAATAATTCATTAGGTTACATTCATTATCTTATTTCCGATTATAAAATAGACTGCTGGTATCGTCGTAACGCATTCATTCAGCTGCACGAAAATCTAAATACAGCACATACTGTGCTATATCATTCATAGGCTCTTTCTGATTGCCCTTTACAGTCACAAATAGTCTGCTTCTTTTGACTGAACGATCCGCCTTGGCAGGCTCTCTTTGGCAGTTCAATGCGTCGCCAATCACCATACAGCCGGAAATGTCGAGCTTTTTTATCAATTCCGGTACCGCTGGTATCTCATTGCTTTTTGCCTCTACCGTTCTTTGCGCAAGGGGTAGCCCTAATTCCCCTATTTGCGCACTGACAATGTGTAAGGGACTATCATACTTTTTCATCTTTCCGGTCGAGCGGATTTCCTTTCCGTCTATGGCAATGGTCAACGGTTTCTTCTTGTTCTTTTTCGTACTTTCTTCTTTCTCAAGTTTTGCAGCAAGGTGCGGTACAAGAGAGCTCACCCATTGTGTTATACACCTGATTAAGCGATTCAGGTGTTATCATGGCAAGCAAGCTCAACAGCCGCCAATAACACGGTATTCGGTTGATGCCAAATGTTTCTGACAGATTTTTTTGACATGCTCGGTTGTTGCCCACGTATGTATTTTCTTCACGCTTTACAAATCGCACAGACTTCCCAAAATCACGATGATAACTCACATCTTTGATGCTGCAAAAATACCCATCGTATTCCCGTTCCGTTTCAAGCACTTCAAGTGCATCTTCTCATTCTTCCCACCTCATGCGGACAGTATAGTATTTTATCTTCTTTTTATATACAGCGGGCAAAAATTGATTTCCGTGCCTGCCCCCAGTTTTTCAGCAATGCACACGGATATTAACGGGATTCTTTTGTTTTTTGACGAATTCGATTCGCTGGCCTTAAAAGTGCAGTTGAATCCGACCGTGCGCGGAACGCTTTTGGATGATATTGCCGGCGACGAAAAGGCAATGCTGAAAAAGGAGCATCTCAAACTTTCCGCCGCGCACTTCATTGATTCGGTTGCAGGAGAAAAACTCCGGTAAGAGATTGAAGCGAAAGCGCGTCCGTCGGGGCGGATATCGAAAACATCGTGCAAAAGCTGCGGACGCAAGCGTTCTTCGATAAATCTTTTGACAAAACCGGCGCCCTCCTCATTACGGAGCACACGGTACGGGAGGTTTTTGAAGAAACGGTGTAACGCACAATACGACTTTTACGGCAAGGGGCGGAACACCGGCAATCGATACGTCCGGAACACGCCCGTCCGCTCACGATGGCGGCCGCCCCCGCTACGCCCGTATAAATGTCGTCGCGTCCTCGATAGTGTCTGCCGCTTTTCCTGAACAACAGTGCCGAAGGGATTAGATTTTCCGCTTGACGGCTTGCCATTCGCGGAGGAGGGCTTGGGCCAGCGTTTGATCCTGCAAGGACGGCAGCAGCGCGCACAGATCGCCGAGCACTTTGAGCGCGAGCTTTCGTCCCGCAATGCCGTCGGTTTCGCGCTCCGTTTCCTCGATTAAAGCGCCCAACGCATCCGTTTTGCGGAGCGCCTTTATCGTCATCAGCAAGCCCGGTTTTCCGGAAAGACGGGCAATCAGGTAATCGAGCAGCAGGCGCGTTTTCCCGGAAAGGAAAGCATCGCGTTTATATTCCGGCAAGTGCTCCCCAAGCGAGCGCAGCCGTTTGAACAACATGATTTCATGCTCATATTTTCGGGCATCGTCTTTGTTTTCGAGCAGTCGGCGAATCACCGGAAGCATTTGCGCAATTTGCTCCAAAAGCTCCGCGTTTGCGCCGCCCGCACCCGATGCGGACGCCTCCTCAGTCGCCTTCCCCGAGTCAGCGGACGGATTCTGCGGCAAAAGATTTTCCGCAGCCCGCTCCGATTCGCCCGTTTTCTCATGCGCTTCAATATTATGCGCCGCGTCAGCCAGAATCTCTGCCGCATGCAGCGTTTTTTCAGCCGCATTCATCACTTGTTCGGCATTGGCGTTCACTTTTTTCAGCATGTCGTTCAGCTGCTGCGTTTGAGCGCCATAATCAGGCGGAAGACAATAGAGCGGAGGGGCCTGCACGGGAATATTCCGATTCCGCTCAGGCGCATCGAGCGGCACAGGAGACGGCGCAACAGATACGGCGGCATCCGGAAGCGCAGATGCGAGGAGCGCGTCGTCCGCAGGCCGAGCCTCCGCATCCGACGCAGGGGCAGCGGGAAGGCCGTCAACCATGCCGGAATCGCCGCCTGCCGCAGAACGGTCGCCCGCGGCGTGTTCCGATTCATCGGGGACATCGGAAAAGATGGTGCCGGTATCTTCTTCCGCACCGAGAGCATCAGCAGGCGACGGGTCAGACGAGAGGAAAGTGTCGCCTGTATCGATTGCAGCTTCCACCGCAGGTCGAGCATCTACACCCGACGCAGGGGCAGCGGGAGTATCGTCAACCATACCGGCAGCGTCGTACGCCGCAGAACAGTCGTCCGCATCGCGTTCCGATTCATCGGGAAGGTCGGGGAACACGTTGCCGGTATCTTCTTTCGCACCGAGCGCGTCCGCAGCCGACGGCCCAGACGAGAGTAGCGCATCGTCCGCAGTCCGAGCATCCGCATCCGCATCCGACGCAGGCACGGCAGGAATGCCGTCGCCCATACCGGCCGCGTCGTGCACCACAGAACGGTCCTCTGCATCGCGTCCCGCTTCATCGGGAAAATCGGGAAAGATGTTACCGGTATCTTCTTCCATACCGAGTGCCGCCGCAGTCGGCAGCTCAGACGAGAGTAGCGCGTCGCCCGCAGTCCGGCTGTCCGCATCGATTGCAGCATCCTCCGCAGCCGACGGCTTAGACGAGAGTAGCGCGTCGTCCGTAGTCCGGCTGTCCGCATCAGATGCAGGCGCGGCGGGAATGCTGTCAAGCATATTGGTATTGTCGTGCGCCGCAGAAGAGGCGCTCGTATCACGTTCCGATTCATCGGGAATGTCAGGAAATATGTTACCGGTATCCGTTTCCGCACCGAGAGCGTCCGCAGCCAGCGGCTTAGACGAGAGGAGCGCATCGTCCGCATCGATTGCAGTTTTCTCCACAATTCGATCCTCCGTATCCGACGCGGGCGCGGCGGGAATGCCGTCAATCATGCCGGAATCGTCGTGCGCCGCAGAACGGTCACCAGTATCACATTCCGATCCATCAGGGAAGTCGGGAAATACGTTGCCGGTATCCGCTTCCGCACCGGGCGCATCCGCAGTCGGCGGCTCATACGCGAGCAGCGCGTCGTCCACATCGATTGCAGCATCCTCCGCAGTCCGGCTATCCGCATCCGACGCAGGTACGGCAGGAATGCCGTCAACCATAACGGCAGCGTCACGCGCCGCAGAAAGGCCGCTCTCAGCACGTTCCGATTCATCGGGAAAATCGGGAAAGATGTTACCGGTATCTTCTTCCATACCGAGCGCGTCCGCAGTCGGCAGCTCAGACGAGAGTAGCGCGTCGTCCGTAGTCCGGCTGTCCGCATCGATTGCAGCATCCTCCGCAGTCTGACTATCCGCATCCGACGCAGGCGCGGCGGGAATACTGTCAAGTATGTTGGCAGTGTAGCTTGCCGCGGAACGGTCATCTGCATCGCGTTCCGTTTCATCGGGTAAGTCAGGGAACATGTTACCGTCATCTTCTTCCGCACCGAGTGCGTCCATAGTCGGCGGCTCAGACGAGAGTAGCGCGTCGCCCGTAGTCCAGCCCTCCGCAGTCCGGCTGTCCGCATCCGACGCAGGCGCGGCGGAAATGCCGTCAACCATACCGGCAGCGTCACTTACCGTAGCACGATTACCCGCATCACGTTCCGCTCCATCAGGAATGTCAGGAAAGATGTTACCGGTATCTTCTTCCGCACCGAGAGCGTCCACAGTCGGCGGCTCAGACGAAATTAGCGCGTCGTCCGCAGTCCATGCTCCCGCATCGATTGCAGCATCCTCCGCAGGCCGAGCATTCGTATCCATTGCGGGCACAGCGGAAAGACCGTCAACCATACCGGCAGCGTCGTGCGCCGTAGAACGGTCGTCTGCATCACGTTCCGGTTCATCGGGAAGGGCGGAAAACACGCTGCCGCGCTCTTTTTCCGGCGGAATGACAGAGCCGTTCGCGGCCTTTCTGTGCGTTTGGTTTTCTGCCGCTTTTTTCTGCGGAGCGAACGCGCCGCTTTCAGGCGATTCGGAATGACTTTCTTCTATTATATAGTTAGCTTTCTCGTCGCCGTTTTCCGCATCCGTTTCAATGGCATATTTGTCAAACCATTCCGCTTCCGCCTGTTTCAATGCGGCCTGCGCTTCGCGTTCTCGCTCGGCCGCAAAATGGCTGTGCAGGCGTTCGCTGCCGGTTTTCGCTCCCTGATTGTTCTGGTCGACGCGCGCGGCGGTTTCGTAATCGCGGAGGGCTTCTTCCAAATTGCCGAGCGTTTCATCAATCTTCCCGAGCAAAAGCCACGCGCCGACATCATCGGAATTCTTTCTGATAAATGCCTTCACATATTTTTGCGCCTCTTCAAAGTGCTCCATCTGCGCATAGCGGCGTGCGGCATTAAAGAGGTGGTCGGTGTAGCGCGGCGTATTCTGTTCGATCTGTTCGTAGAGGCGGAGCGCCGCAGCCTCCCGCTTGGTGCAAATGTAGTACTGACCGGTCAAATCGTGCACCCGCGCGTCATGCGGCAATGTCTCTCGGAGCTTTTGCAGGCGGTTGCCGCAGGCTTCCATCTTCCCTGCGGAAATCATAATGCCGATCACTTTCATCAGCAGCTCCGTGCTGTCGGGATCCATTTTTTCCGCAGCTAAAATCTTTTCGGCGGCTTCGGCAGCCCGTCCGTCCTTTTCATAGACTTCCGCCAGCGCCGAAAGCGTTTCAATCGAAGACGGATCGAACCGCTCGGCCGTTTCAAGCGACGATGCGGCCGATTCGTAATTGTCCTGCCGCGTAAAAATGCGCCCCAAAAGACAGTGGAAGTCCGCGCTGCCCGGCTGAATGCTCAGCGCATTGCGCACCAGTTCCGATGCCGTGCCGGTACGGTTTTGCCCCAATAAAATTTCCGTGTACGCCTTAACCGCATCGCTCCAGCCCGGCTTTGCGCGGAGCGCAATTTCATAGGCACTGATGGCGTTCGTGTAATTTCCCGTCGCTTCGTAACTTTTTGCAAGATTGTATTGGAGAATCGGGTTGTTCGGATCGACTTGCAGCCCGCGCCGGTAGCAGGCGACCGCTTTTTCATAGTTTTTCTGCGCCGCATAGATAACGCCGAGGTGATTGTAGGCAAGCGCGTCGGTCGGATTTGCCGTAATGACCGACTGAAAGCAGTTGATCGCGTCTTCGATTCTGCCCATCGACTTGTAGGTAAAGCCGAGATTGTATTCGATTGCATCCGTCTTTTGGTCGGTCGCAAGGGCCTGCTGCAAATAGGCGATCGCCTCGTCATAGCGGCAGGTGCGGCGGCAAATTCCGCCGAGACTGTTGAGCGCGTCAACGTTACCGGGCGAAAGTTCAAGAATCTTTTTAAAAAATGTTTCCGCCGTTTCTTCTTTACCGGCCTTGATGTACAGATTCCCGAGAATCGCCAACAGTTCGCGGTTTTCCGGCTCTTTTTCAAGCAGCGAGCCGTACAATTGGGACGCAAGATCGAAATCCCGCGTTATCAGAGCGTTCTTCGCGCGTTTTAAGATGATGTGTCGTTCTTCCATAATTTTGAGCGCCGCAGGCTTCGCATTCATGGCTAAAGCGCTGCGGAGTTTCCTTAATCTATTTTAATTAAAAATAATTGAAAATGCCTGTTCAAAAGCCGATGCAGAACACCGGCGGCTCCCCGCGCGCTATCTGATCGACGGCCGGGCGTATACTTCCTTTGACAAATCGCCGCAGATTTTATTGTCGACTTTTGACCATGCGGCGATTGCAAAGTAATAGATGGTGCCGTTTTTCAAGCCGGTCAGCGTATAGCTCGTTACGCTTCCCGCATCGACGGGAGAAGCGCCCTCCGCAGCGGCGCGGCCCAAGTATTCTCCGGGCCGGGTTCCGTAATAGATGTAGTAACCGCCGGCAGTCTCGTCGACGGAATGGCTCCACGAAAGCGTAACCTGTCCGTCGCCGTGCTGAGCGTTCACGCGGAACGGCGGAAGCGGCGGCGGAAGCACCGTATAATCAAGCGCTATTTCCGTTATCGACGGCGTCGCCTTCCCCGCTCCGTCCGCAAAAAGCTCCGCTGCAACCTGAAAATACAAGCCGCTGAGCCCTTTAAGTTCCTCGTCCGCCTTTACCGCAGTCCATGCAGGAAACGAATCCGTCCAATTAAAATAATTGTCGCCCGCGCGGACATAAAACTGCACGGCGGTTTGCTCCGGCAGCTTCAGCTCCGCATGGAGCGCATTTAAAACGGAACCTGCGGATGCGAGAATCGGTTTCGACATAATTTTTCCCGCCTCCGTTCCGTATTTTGCCGCAAAAAGCGCAGCGTCCTGTTCCATCATAACTTCGTGCGAAATATCGTAATAGCTGCGGAGAATTCTAAAATCATCGATAAAACCGGTGTAATTCCGGCACAGCTCAAGCTCCGCCGGTACGCCGATCATTGCAGGATACACGGTGCCGCCGTCGTGCCCCGTATCCGTCACGTATTTGATATCTTCAAGCATACCGTTGAGCCGGTATTCGAGTGCGCCGGTCGATTCCTGAAAGGCGATGGTCAGATGCGACCATTTATTCGGAATCAAATTTTCCGAGCCGATGAGCGTTACGTCGCCGCCGTCCGCCGTATAACCGTCGAAAATATTTGAAAAAATGCAGAAAATCTTGTTGTGATGGCAGTAAACGCTGACCAGCTGATATTCAAGCGCGCCGGAAATCTTCCGGGAAGAGCGCCAGTTGATAATCGTTTCGCCGTTTTCAATGACGGACGGACAGAGCCAAAAGTCGATGACAAAGGATCCGGCCGACCCTTCTTTTCCGAATAAACTCGAATCGTCTCCGGAAAGGATGAGGCCGTGTCCGTTGCCGCGGCTTAACGCGGCCGCTTTTCCCCGCGCCGCGTGTTCCGTCAGGTACAGGCTGTTTCCGAGTATTTTATATTTCCCCGCCGCATCGCGGAACGCGCCGTTTTCAAAGTTGAGCAGCAAGTCGGTACTGCCGCTTTCCGCGCTCGAAACGGAGGCGAGCTCGAGGCTTTCATAGCCGAATCTCCCCCTGCCGGAAGCAATGCCGTCGCGCACCGTAATATCGTTCCAGCCGGCTTTGCCGCCCATGACATAGCGTTCCGCATGCAGGTATGCAATGTGGAAAAAAAAGACTGACAAAATAAAAATGATTTTTCTGCTATAATAGTGTCCGGTACTCATAATGGCAAACATAAACGCAGTCCGTGAAAATCTCCATAAGACCGCATTACAAGCTCCTACCTCCAGCGGGGTTTACCTCTGGCGCGACAGCCAGGAAAACGTAATCTATGTCGGCAAAGCGAAGAACCTCAAGCACCGCCTTGCCTCTTATTTTTCCGGAAACAAGGACATCAAAACGCGTCTGCTCATTTCCAATGCTCAGTCGATCGAATACATTACCACAGCGAACGAATACGAAGCGTTCCTGCTCGAAAATAATCTGATCAAAAAATACAATCCGCGCTACAACATCAGCTTAAAGGACGGAAAATCGTATCCCGTTTTGCGCATTACGAACGAAGCCTATCCGCGCCTGTTTAAAACCCGGAACGCGGTCCGCGACGGCTCAACGTATTTCGGCCCTTATCCGGATGCCGACGCGCTCGACACATTCATAGACGCGCTATTCGGCATTTATCCGATCCGCCGGTGTAAGACGCTGCGCAAACGCGACGCCCCGTGCCTGTACTACCACATCGGTCAATGCAGCGCGCCGTGCTGCGGTAAAATCTCAAAAGATTGCTACAGTGAATATTTCGGCGAAATAGCGGCGCTCCTTGAGGGAAAAGGGAACGAAACGCGCGTCAAGATAACCGATGCGATGAAAAAAGCGGCGGCGGAATTGAATTTTGAAAAAGCGGCGCGCCTTCGGGACGGCTTGCACGCGCTGGATGTCATGCAAAATCAAAATATCGTAGAAAACTTCGACGGACTGGACCGCGACTACATCGCTTACGCGCGCGAAGGCGAATTGGTTAGCTTTACGGTTTTAAAAATACGCGGCGGAAAACTGCTGGGGCGCGACAATTACCGGGCGGTCAGCTGCAGCGAAGACGACGAGCTGACGGCGGAATTCATCCGGGCGTATTATACGGAAAAAAACGGCGTTCCTCCGCACATTTACGTGCCGACCCGCACAGCGGTCGACTTTCTTGCCGAGTGGCTCCATGATTCGCTCCAATGCAGCACGGATATTATTCTGATAGACGGCGCAGCGGAAAACGGGCGGCTGCATCAAGCAGCGATGAATATGGCGTTTGAAAATGCCCGCGAAGACATCATCCGCCGGATGCGCGAGCGCGGCGATCTGCCTGCGATGGAGGAATTGCAGACGCTCCTCCGGCTGCCGCACCTTCCGGTTCGCATCGAAGGCTTCGACATTGCGCACATCGGCGGAAAGTTTCCAGTCGCAAGCCTCATCAGCTTTTACAACGGCAATCCCGACAAAAAAAACTACCGTTACTTTCGGCTGAAGACGACCGACGGCATTATCGACGACTTTGCGTCCATGCGGGAAGCGACGACGCGGCATTACACGCGGCTGCTGAACGAAAGCGCGGAACTGCCCGACCTCATTTTGATTGACGGCGGCATCGGACAGGTGAACGCGGTGCAGGGCGTGCTGGATTCGCTGGAACTGGACATTCCGGTTGCGGGATTGGCAAAGCGGGACGAAGAAATTTGGCGGCCGAATGCCGCTGCCCCCATCCGGCTGCCGAAGCGGAGCGACGCGTTAAGGCTCCTGCAGCGGGTGCGGGACGAAACGCACCGGTTTGCGACCAGCCGGAACCAGCGGCTCCGCACCAAAGAAAATACGGTCAGCATTTTCCAAGAAATTGCAGGAATCGGGGAAAAGCGGGCGCGAACGCTCCAGAAAACATTTATTACGCTTGAAAACCTTGCGGCCGCCGCGCCGGAACGCATTGCGGAGACGCTGCATATCTCAGATGCGGAGGGGGCGCGCATCCTCGCCGATGGGCAAGCGGCGCTGACCGCACGCAAAGCGAAGCAACAGACGCAGCGGCAGTCGTTGCAAAGCGCCGGAACGACGCCGCAGACTGCCGCCCAAGCGCAATACCTCAAAGACCTAGCGCGCACGGCGCTTGAAGCTGCCGAAAAGAGCGCGTCCTACGGCCCGCCGCCGGATGCGGTTCCGTAAACCGTATCCACACACGCAACACATTCCCGTCCGCCCGACGCTGATAACGCACGGCGCATGTACGCGCGTCCGGAACGCATTCCTGCCCGCCCGTTGCTGGCAACGCACGGCGCATGTACGCGCTTCATCCCCGCTTCGGCTGAGAATTCCGCTCCCAAAAAACGCCGTCGACATAGCCCTGAATTGTCCCGTCGCATTCCGCACACGTCAACCGTTTTTCCGCCCACAAGCAATACTCTTCGCTCTGCTCGATGCCGCAATACGCGCGACCACAACGCATTCCTGCCCGCCCGATGCCGGTAATGCACGGCGCATATACGCGCGTCATCCTCGCCGAAGGGCAAGCAGGGCTGGCCGCGCACAAAGCATTCCCGTCTGCCCGATGCCGGTAATGCACGGCGTAGCACGCACGTCATCCCCGCTTCGGCAGAGAATTCCGTTCCCAAAAAATACCGTCGACATAGCCCTGAATTGTCCTGTCGGATTCCGCACGCGCCAGCCGCTTTTCCGCCCACAAGCAATATTCCTCGCTCTGCTCGATGCCGCAATACGCGCGTCCGAGTTTTTTTGCAACCACGCTCGCCGTGCCGCTGCCCAAAAAAGGATCGAACACCACATCGCCCGGTTTTGAAGAGGCGAGAATCAACTTCGCGTACAATTTTTCGGGTTTCTGCGTCGGGTGATCGGTATTTTCAGGCATCGACCAAAAGGGAACCGTAATATCGTCCCAAAAATTGGACGGATACGTCAGCCGGAACTTGCCGCCGTCGTCGGCTTCCCAATCCTTCGGCCGGCCGTCAACGGTGTACGGCGCCAGCACCTGCCGCTTGAGCATCACCGCATCCGCATTAAAATAATACGCCTCCGGATCCTTGACCGCAAACCAGATGTCTTCCATTCCGTTTTTCCAATTTTTCTTCGCCCCGCGCCCCTTTTCCCGCTGCCAGGTAATCCGATTGAGAATCGTCAGCTCCTTTTCGATCGCCCGCTGCAACGCTGCCGTACATTTCCAATCCCCGCACACATACAGAGAACCGTGCGCCTTGAGCTTTTTGCAGACTTCCGGAAACCACGATTCCAGATAGGAGTCGTAATTGTCGCTTGACCGAGCGTGAAAACGCAATCCGCCAAAATCCTTCGTCAAATTGTACGGCGGATCGATGATAATCAAATCGGCAAACGCGTCGGGAATATATTTGAGCATCCGCTGCACATCGCCGTGCAAGGTCTTTCCGGTAAGCTCCGGCTCCTCTCCGATGCTGCGCTCCGTAACCAGCCGCGCGCGCAACGCATCCGCCTCCTCCGCCGAAAGCGTCAGCGTCCGGTTGCGCGGCGCCCTCTGTTTTTCCGCCATAATCATTTCCTTTTCCGTGTCGTTCCGCAAGATTATACACGGCGAACGGGGAATGATGCCATGCCGATTCGGGGTGCGGGGGCGTGGGAACGGAGGTGCGCCGAGCGGAGGAGGGGGTATGCCACACCGATTTGACTTGCGCCGCCATCGCCTGCGTCCGTTTTGTCGGCAGGCAGGCTACGGGATGAGTTTGGTGGCGCGGCGAGCGGAGGGTACATGCAGTATCGATTTGACATGCGCGGACATCTGCGGCTGCTTTGTTGGCAGCAGGCTTGCGAGGTGGGTTTGGTGGTGGGGCGATCGGGATTGGTTCGGTGGAGTGGCAGGCGGAGGGGAAGCATGCCGTATTGATTTTAGTTGAGCCTACGACTGCGTCCGTGTCGGCAGGCACTCTGCGGGATGAGTTCGGTGGCGCGACGAGCGGTAGGGTGCATGTCGTATCGATTTTAGTTACGCGGACGGCGGACGTTTTGGCGGTAATCAGCCTACGAGATTGGTTTGGTGACGTGGCGAGCGGAGGGGGCATGTCGTATCGATTTGTGCGGGCGTCTGTCGTCCGCTTTGTCGGCGGGCACTCTGCGGGGTGAGGTCGGTGGCGTGGTGAGCGGAGAGTGGTATGCCACCCGATTTGACATGCGCGGGCATCTGCGGCCGTTTTGTCGGCAGGCAGCCTGCGGGGTGATTTGGTGGCACGGCGGGGAAGCCACGCAGCATACCGGCGCTGCCCACCCGTACCCGACGGCCGCCGTTGCCACTTTCGCGCCGCGTGCTGCCCGTCCAATACGCACAACTCGCTCCACCGACATACAAGCCGCTCGCCGACGCACCGATCGACATGCCGGAACGGATATCCACCCCTGCCATCATCCTCGGCTTATGCTCACCACCGTGTCCTCTGCGCCCATAGCTACCCGCACCCTTCCGCACCCGACGGCCACCGTTGCCACTT
This sequence comes from uncultured Treponema sp., assembly GCA_963543045.1. GTDB lineage: Bacteria > Spirochaetota > Spirochaetia > Treponematales > Treponemataceae > Treponema_D. The sequence goes on along the minus strand of CAUTZW010000004.1, from coordinate 6,300 downwards.
TCGCGCCGCGTGCTGCCCGTCCAATACGCGCCAGTCGCGCCGGAGCCCCTCTCCCCCATTACCGGATCCCCGTTCGGGCTGCCGGAGTGCGTTTCTTGAGCACCGGCATGAATTGTATTATACTCCCGCTCATTATGACGGATTTACCCGATACTCAAATTGTCCTGCAGATTTTGTTGTCTGTGGGGGTTATTGTTATCGCTGCAAAGTTTTTAGGAGTTCTGGCAAAAAAGTGCGGAATTCCGCAGGTTGCAGGCGAGATTGTTGCAGGTCTTTTGCTGCGTTTCATTCCTTGGTTCCACAGCTACGGCGGCGCGGACACGAACATTGTTTTCAGCGAAGCAAATCATTTCATTTCGTACATGGCGGAAATCGGCGTAATTCTTATCATGTTCTCTGCGGGGCTCGGCACGAATCTCAAGTCGCTCGTAAAGTCGGGGCTGAACGCGACTATTATTGCGGCATGCGGCGTTCTGGTTCCCCTTGCGCTCGGCACGCTGATGGCGCTCGGTTTTTGGGGATTTGACGGATTCGGCTCGATCAATTTTTACCGCTCGATGTTCATCGGAACGATTTTGACGGCGACAAGCGTCAGCATTACGGTTGCCGCGCTCAAAGAGCTCGGAAAAATCAAATCGGAAGTCGGACAAGCAATCGTCAGCGCCGCAATCATCGACGACGTATTCGGCATCATCGTTTTGACCATCATACTCGGCGTGAGCACCGGCTCAGGCGGCTACCTCGAAGTTCTACTGAAAACGGCGCTGTTTTTCATCGCCTCCGTTGTTGCCGGCTACATCATCTACCGCCTGTTTAAGTGGTACGACCGTCGCCATCCGCACTCGCGGCGCATTCCGATTTACGCGCTCGGCATTTCGCTGCTGTTCGCTTACGGCGCGGAGCGGTTTTTCGGCATCGCCGACATTACGGGCGCCTACATCGCCGGCGTCGTGTTCTGCAATTTGAACGACGCTTCCTACATGGAACAAAAAATCGACATCAATTCCTATATGTTTTTCAGTCCCGTTTTCTTTGCAAGCATCGGGCTCAAAACCGACTTAAGCGGCATGAACATGAGTCTGCTTTTGTTTTCGGCGGTTTTTGTCATCGTCGGCTGCATTTCGAAAATCATCGGCTGCGGCGGGATTGCAAAAGCACTCGGCTACAAAGGAAACGAACCGCTGCAAATCGGCTTGGGCATGATGGTGCGCGGAGAGGTTGCGCTCATCGTCGCGCAGAAAGGCTTATCGGTCGGCCTTATCGATTCAAAATACTTTGCGCCGGTTATTTTGCTCATCATCGTTTCATCGATGGTCGTGCCGATATTGCTCAAAAAAGCCTTTGCGTCGCACGTTCCGCAACCGGCCGGCGCCGCTTGAACAGGCGGAAGGACGAACGGTTTTCCGGAAAAGCGCATACGCATAAGCGCGTAGATAAAACTTTTTCGGGAGGGCGACACTCCCCGCAACATTCTTATATGGAAGGTAATGAAATGGTTTGGTTGATTGGATGCGGAGGAATGCTGGGAACGGAAGTTGCGCAGCAGCTCGCGGACGCGGGCATGGATTTTGTCGGTACCGATCGAGAAGTCGATATTACCGATTTTGCAGCGCTCGATGCGTTTTTGCGCGCGCGGAAAGAAAAAATTACCTTCATTATAAACCGCGCGGCGTACACTGCCGTCGATAAGGCCGAAGACGAACCGCGGCTGGCAGAAAAAATCAATGCGGACGGCCCGCGCATGATTGCCCGCGTTGCACAGCGTGCCGGAGCCGCGGTCATTCATATTTCAACCGATTATGTTTTTGACGGCTCCGGAAAAGCGCCCTACACGGAAGATGCGCCGCTTTCTCCCATCGGCGTATACGGAAAAACGAAGGCGGCCGGCGAAGAGGCGATTCAGGCTGAGACGGATGCCTTTTATATCCTCCGCACGGCTTGGCTTTACGGAGCTGCGGGACGGAACTTTGTCTGCACGATGATTCAGGCGATGAACGCGCGGGATACGCTTAATGTTGTTTCCGATCAATACGGTACGCCGACCTATGCGGTAGACCTTGCAGCCGTCATTGTTGCGCTCATTCGGCGGGCGGACGAAGGCGCGGCGCTGCCGTCCGGCATTTACCATTTTACGGGGCTCGGCGAAACAAACTGGTATGAGTTTGCGAAGGAGATTCAGCGGCAGGCAGGCGCGCGGGGACTTTTAACGCACGAATGCGCGATACACCCCTGCACAACCGCCGAATATCCGACAAAGGCGCGGCGACCGGCCTATTCGGTTTTGTGCAAGGATAAGATTCAAAGCGCGCTCGGCATACGGATTCCGGCGTGGCAAGAACGCCTTTCGGCCTTTTTTGACGGCAGCGAGCCGTGCAGGAAGTAATGAGGAAGTACTATGGAACAATACAAAAAAGATTTTATCGATTTTATGATCGGCTGCAAGGCCTTGCAGTTCGGTTCGTTTACGCTCAAAAGCGGCCGCACTTCTCCGTTTTTTATGAATGCGGGCGCCTACATTACCGGCGGCCAGCTTGCAATGCTCGGCGAATATTACGCAAAGGCGATTTATGCGCATTTCGGCGACGGCTTTGATGTGCTATTCGGGCCGGCGTACAAGGGAATTACGATTGCGGCGGCGGCGGCGATTGCGTACCGTGCGCTCTACGGAAAAGACGTGCGTTTTTGTTCCAATCGGAAGGAAGCCAAAGATCACGGAGAAGCGGGAATCCTTTTAGGCAGCCCGCTCCGCGACGGGGACCGGGCGCTCATCGTTGAAGACGTGATCACCTCCGGTAAGTCCATTGATGAAACCTATCCGATTATTATGGCGGCAGGCAGTTCGTCCGGCGCGGTTTCGGTTGTCGGCGAAATCGTTTCGCTCAACCGCATGGAGCGAACGCTCGAAGGAACGAAAAGCGCGTTGGATGCCGTCGGCGACCGGTACGGTTTTCCGGTTTTTTCGATTGTTACGATGGCCGATGTTGTAGAGCACCTGTATACGAACGGGAGCCGGACGGTTATCACCGATGAGATTATGGCGTCGATTCGCGCGTACTATGCGCAATACGGGTCGGACGGCGCGATAGCGTAAGCGCACGAACATTCTCTTTCTGCTTGGCCGGTCGCGGTAGGCAGCCGGAATGGTTTGCAGTTCGATTTGCACTGCATCGGAAAGAAAACCGGCCGCAGCTTCCCGCTGCTAAAGACGGAAGTGCAGCCGGTTGAACGATGCGGCAATAGGTTTTAGGTTATCGACGCTTCGTAGATGCCTTTGATGGTGTCGCCGAGCGCGGCGTTGAATTCTGCATCGCTTTGCGCAGCGTGCAGATTTTCGGCCAGCGCGCGTGAAAAACTTGCGATCATGTCGTTGTTTTTGGCAAGCAGCGCATTCGCTTCAAGGCGCGGATAGCCGCCGGAAAGCGCGACAACCCGCACCACCTGCGGGTGTTTGATCAAATCCGCGTACAGATTCGCTTCCGTCGGGATTGAAACTTTCAGCATGACAAAGACATCGTTTGCCAGCGCGTCAAGATGCGCTTTGATTTCTTTTTTCAGCAGCTGTTCGCATTCGGCTTTGTCCGGCGCGTGAATATCGACTTCCGGCTCAATAATCGGCACAAGCCCCGCTTTGGCAATCTGAACGCCGAGTTCAAACTGCTGGTCGACGACGGCTTTAATGCCGGCAGGATTGGCTTCTTTGATAACGGAACGCATTTTGGTGCCGAAAATATGTTTTTCCACCGCATGGCGCAACAGTCCGTCAAAATCAGGAATCGGCTTCATCAGCTGCACGCCGTCTTTTAATTCGGCAAGTCCCTTATCGACCTTCAAAAACGGCAGAATGCGCTTTTTGTCCCACAAAAAATCTGCCGTCGGAATGCCGTCAATGTCGCGTTCCATCGTTTGCTCGAACAAAATGGCGCCTAAGATGCGGCTTTCGGTAAACGCATCCGCCTTGATGATCCGCGTGCGCATCGCGTGCACCAAATCATACATTTCGCTTTCACCCGAATATTCGCTTTCGGCAATGCCGTATGCAGCCAGAGCCTTCGGCGTACTGCCTCCGCTTTGGTCGAGGGCGGCAATAAAGCCTTTATCGTTTTTCATCCGATCGAATTTTATTTTGTCCATAGGGAACTCCTTATAATATAGTCGGAAGGCTACGCTTCCGCCGCAGAGTATAGCCCATGCGCTCTTTTTTCTGCAAGGGAGCGGTTACCCTCCGGACGGCGCGAGGAAAACACATCGCCTCTTAAATCCGGCATTCCGTTCGGGCGACTGAATGGGCCGCCGACGGTACCGCATTACAAAAGCCGGTCAAACAAAGCGGCGGCTGGCGCGCGGGGACTTTTACCCGGCGAATGCGCAATACATCCCTGCGCGACCGCCGCCGTCCTGTCTTTACACGCGGAACTTCCCGACTTCATCCGCAAGGGACGCGATGCTGTCTTTGTTTTTGTGCGCAATGGAGGTTACTTCCTGCACGGCGTTGTTGATCTGCACAACGCCCGACGCCATTTCGTTCATGCTGTCGGTTATCACCTTCGCCAAGCCGCCGAGCTTTTGCATTTCGCCGGCAGCCTGTTCGCCGCCTTTGAGCATCTGCAAGGAGTCGGCCTGCACGTCCTCCGTTATCGCGTTGATGCTTTTGACCGCGCTTAAAATCTCGCGATTGGCGCCTTCCTGCGCTTTCATCGACGCTAAAATCATCGCCTCCTGCTTCGACAGACTATCGACAAGCTCGAACACTTTATCGAATGTCTTTTCCGCGCCGCTTCCGGCAACCGTCATTTTTCCGATAATTTCAAGCGACTCTTTGATAACAGTGCCGATTTGCTTACCCTGCACGTTGGATTCTTCGGCAAGTTTGCGGATTTCATCGGCGACAACCGCAAATCCCTTCCCGCTTTCGCCTGCGTGCGCCGCTTCAATCGCGGCGTTCATCGCCAGAAGATTCGTTTGACTTGCAATATTTTGGATAATCTGGCTCGCTTCAAGAAGCGAACTGGATTTTTCCGCAAGCTGCGTGACAATCGAGTTGGCCATTTGCGCGCCGACTTTGCCGTCGGCCGTCTGTTCGTGCGCCTTTTTCATCAGCTCGCTGTTTTTTTCAAACATTTCCGTCACCGATGATATGTGCGCGCTCATCCGTTCAATCGAAGCGGACGAATGCGCAACGCTTTCCGCCTGCCGTTCGATCCGCCCGTGCAGCTGCTTTACCGCAGTGATGATGCCGTCCATCGCTTCCGAAGTGGCCGTAACGCTCGTATTTTGGATGAGCGCCTGCTGTTTCACGCTGCCGATGTTGGCGCTGATTTCATGCACCGCGCTCGCAGTCTCCGTCATGTCCGACGCAAGGAGTTCGCCCGTTTCGGTAAGGTTGTTGGCATTCTGCTGGATAGAAGCGATGAGCGATTTCAGGTGATCCATCGTGCCGTTGAAATCCGCCGCCATTGCGCCGATTTCATTTTTCGATTTGATTTCCATGTATTTGGTCAAATCGCCCTGCCCTAAATAGGAAAAAACGGAAGAAAAATGTAGGAGCGGCATAACGACCCGGCTATTGAGCAGCACGACAAACAAAACGACGGAAAGCGCAGTGAGCATGATAAAAAGCATCATGGCGGCTTGGTAGCGGTCGAGCCCGCGGTCTGCGGAATTGACTGCTTCCGTCGTCCGCACGTTGAGCGTGTGGTAAAACTCCTCAATCGGCTGCGCGATTTGCCGCACCTGCGCCTCGTACCGTTCGTCATAGAGGATGCGGACGGCAAAATCCCGTATGCGCTCCCCGTCGTGCAGGGCGGCAGGCCCCGCTACGTACCGACCGGTGCGGATGCTTTCCATCGATTGCTCTTCGATGCCGGTTAATTCGGTAGAAAGCGACGACACTTTATTGAGCAGCGCAATTTCCGTCTGGTTGCAGCCGAGTTCTTCCGCCAGCGATTGCTGACTTATTTGCCTGCCTCTGAATAGTTCTTCATGCACCGTGTTCGGGCGGGGAATGGCGCCGCTCCGCCATTTGATGATGTTAAAATATTCGTCTTGATATTTGCCTTCTCCGCCGGTTACCGCAAAATTCCTGCACAGGCGCGTTAAATCCTCAGAAGATTGCAGGATTTCATTTGCCGCAAGCATGAGCAGCTCTTTTTGCCGCTGCACTTCCATAAGCCGCTGTTTTTTGTTTTTTACCAAAATGAGCATCGCTAAACAGCCAGCAAGCAGTAAGAGCGTTACGGCAGCTTGCAGCGCAAACTGTACTTTAATGGAAACGGAGATAGAAGAATGCGGGGGGGGGGGGGG